>NZ_JBQISV010000002.1:0-62199 GCF_056800975.1 Acutalibacter sp. | reverse complement strand
AAATCAAAAACACCGTCTTTTTGCCCCAAAGCAGCCGCTTTCTGCGTCGAAAATCCTTGTCAATCGCGAGATTGACTTGCGGTTTTCTCCTTGAAATCACCCCCTTTGGGGCAAAAATCCGGCATTTTTTCTATTTTCAAACAAGCCCTAAGGCAACACCGCACAAAGACCGGCCTACGGCCTTTGCACATGATTTGCTTGCACTTTTTCCGTCATAGCGCACAGATCTCGCTTGTCAATCCCTAGATTGGCTGCACTCAATCTGTACACTCTGACGAAAAAATTGACTGCGCAACTCACGCGCAATCTTTGTGCGGTGTTGCCTTAAAATCTGCGAAAGGGACATTCCCAAGCCCCTGCCTACAGATACCTCAGCCCGCTGTCCTCCCCTGCCGTCAGCCGGGCCTTGCGCCCAATGGGTAGAATGGCGTGGTTTTCTCCGTGGCCGAAGTCGTCGCAGTACACCACGGGAATGTGATGCCGCTCCCCCAGCAGTTTCAGCCGGGCGTAGAGATGGGGGCAGGGGTGGCCGGCGTAGTTGCCAAAGACCAGCCCGGTCACGGATTTCATAAACGCGCTCTGCTCAATATAGCCCAGCATGGCGCTGACATGGTCCTCCCCGCCGAACTTCTCATGGTCCTCCAAAAACAGAATATGGGGCTCGTTCAGGTCTGCCGGGAAATATTTTGTGCCCAGCAGCAGGGCAAAGTTCACGGTGTAGCCGCCGCACAGCACGCCCTCCGCTGTGCCGGGGTTCAGGCAAAGCCAGGGGGAGACCTTCTCGTGCTCTGTCATACTGTCGCTGAGAATATGCCCCTCAAAGTGGCGGCGGTCATAGTCTGTCCACTCCATAAACTTGGTGGGGTTTTGGCCGTAGTAGGTCTCAAGGCCTGTTATGGCCCAGATGGCGTTGAGAATGCTGGTGCCGTCGCTGTAGCTGCAAATGCGCTTGGGGTTCTGCCGGAACAGCTCATAGTCCAGATAGGGCAGCACCTCCGGCGCGCCCTCGCCCCCGCCGAACAGGAGATACTCCACACTGGGGTCAGCGGCCAGCTGGTTAAAGTCCGCACCCCGCTCCTGGTCAGAGGCAAGATACCCCCAGGTCTTTTTATACATGTTCTCCGCCTGCACCACCTGGAAGCCCTCCTGCTCCATGCTGGCGATGATGTTTTTGTACTCCCAGCGAACCTCCTGGCCGGGCGCGGCCTCATAAAGGGGGATATGGCTGGGGGAGCACAGGCCGATCACGCCCTTTTTGCTCAGTGGTTTTGCCTGCATATGACAGCCTCCTTTTCAAAACAGAATAATAAGGACAAACGCCGCCCTGCCGGTAAGCTTCCAGGCCAAAGGCGGCGTTTGTCCTGTGCGCTCTGTCAATGGCCGGCAGGGGGGCTCTCCTCCCGGGGCAGCTCAAACCAGAAGGTGCTTCCCTTTCCCAGCTCGCTGACCACCCCGTAGGTGCCGCCGTGTAAATCCAGCACGTTTTTTACAATGGACAGGCCCAGCCCGGTGCCAACCTGGGCCCGCCGGTGCTCCCGGTCCACCTTGTAATACCGCTCCCAGATGTCCCGCAGCTTGTCCGCCGGAATACCCTCCCCGGTGTCTGCCACCGAGACCCGCACCCGGCCCTCCCGAAGCTCCTGCCGGAGGGAGACCGTCTTGTCCTCCCCCGCAT
Source organism: Acutalibacter sp. (assembly GCF_056800975.1). Taxonomy (NCBI): domain Bacteria; kingdom Bacillati; phylum Bacillota; class Clostridia; order Eubacteriales; family Acutalibacteraceae; genus Acutalibacter; species Acutalibacter sp. Next base: position 60,524 of record NZ_JBQISV010000002.1, on the reverse strand, counting down.
AGTTGACGGCGTTGTTCACCAGATTGTACACCACCTGCGAGAGCTTCAGCTTGTCCCCTTCCACCCAGGCCTCCTCCTGGTAGGAGAAGGGAAAGCGGTAGTCCGCCAGCTTGTCGTAGCGGGTGAGAATGTCCCGGATGCTCTCCGTCAGGTTGAAACGTTCCTTTTCCAGGGTAATGACCCCAGCCTCCAACCGGGACAGGTCCAGAAGGTCGTTGACCAGGTCGTTGAGCCGCCCGGCTTCGTCAATAATGATCTGTATATTTTCGGGGCTGTTCTCTCCGGGCAGGTCCCGCATCACCTCGGCATAGCCCTTGATCATGGTCAGGGGCGTGCGCAGATCGTGAGACACATTGGCCAGCAGCTCCCGGCGCAGGCCCTCGGTTTTGGAGAGCTCCTCTGCGGCAAAGTTCAGGGTGGCGGCCAGCTCCCCGGTCTCCCGGCCGCCCCGGCCCTCAAAGCGCACCGAGTAGTCCCCCCGGGCCAGCTGCTTGGCCGACTCGCTGATCTCTGTCAGGGGCCGTGTCAGCCGCCGGGGAATATACACCGCCAGAAAAGCCCCCAAAGGCGCCAGCACCAGGGTAAGGCAGATCAGCTGCACCAGCAGGGTCTCCACCGTAGAGGCCAGGGGGGTGAGCTCCGACTCAATCACCACCAGCCGGTCGCTGCCCTGGGGGGTGCGCACCGTAACTGCGTAGAACAGCAGCTCCATGCCCCCCGCTGTCCGGGACTGAAACACCCGGGTATACCGCCCGCCCTGCAGGTTCACCTGGTTATAGAGCTCCGCCCACTCCCGGGAGGTGAGGTTGAAGATCAGGCTGTCCCGGAAGGTGTTGATATACCAGCCCACATACTGCCGGCCCAGGGGGTCGCTGACCGTGATGTTTGACCCGCTGCGCAGGCAGAGCTCCCGGGTGCGAAGCTCCAGGTCCTGGTCCTCCAACCGGGTAATGACAGCCCGGGCGGTCTTTTCCGCCTCGGCGGTTTTGATGGCCTGATAGAAGGGGCCCAGCAAAAAAATCTGAAACACCCATAGCAACGCCACCGCCGCCAGGGCGAACACCCCAAAGCCCAAGGCCATGTGGGCTCCCACGCTCATGGGGCGGCGGGAGGCCTTCTCCTGCTTTCCCTTTCTCATTTTTTCCGGCCTTCCGCTTCCAGCAGCAGGCGGACCAGGGCTAGGGCAGCGTTGCCCACAAACCCCGCTATGCCCAGTCCCGCAAAGAGATACAGAGCGGTCATGCTGGTCTCGCCCGGGCCAAAGAGAATGAACCCCAGCCCCGCCACCCCCAGAAGGGTCAGAGCCAGAGCGGCCAGCTGGCCGTAAAATATTTTCCGTTTCATACTGCCCTCACCTCTTTCCCGGGGGGTCGAACCGGTAGCCCACCCCCCGCAGGGTGACAATATACCCGCTATAGGGTCCCAGCCGCTTGCGCAGCAGCTTGATGTGGGTGTCCAGGGTCCGGTCGTCCCCATAAAAATCGTAGCCCCACACATTGGTCAGCAGCAGCTCCCGGGTAAGGGCCAGGCCCTTGTTGCGCACCAGATAGCTGAGCAGCTCATACTCCTTGGGGGACAGCTCCGCCCGCTCCCCGTCAACAGTGACCACCCGGGCGTCGAAGTCAATGCTCAGGCCCCCAAAGTCCTCTACCTCCCGGGCCTTCTGCGGCTGGGCGGGGCGCACCCGGTTCATGATGGCGTTCACCCGCAGCATCAGCTCCTTGGGGGAGAAGGGCTTGACCACATAGTCGTCGGCCCCCAGCTCAAAGCCGTGTATTTTGTCATACTCCTCTCCCCGGGCTGACAGCATGAGAATGGGAGTGGAGGAGATTTTTTTAATCTCGGCGGCCGCAGAAAAGCCGTCCAGCTCCGGCATCATCACATCCATAATGATCAGGTCAAAGGCCGCCGGGTCCCGGCGGCACAGGCGCACAGCTTCCATGCCGCTGCCGGCCTCGGTGACCTGGTGGCCCTCAAACTCCGCGTACTTGCGGATGAGCCCCCGGATCATCTCCTCGTCGTCTACCACCAACAGACGGTACAAGGCGCTCACTCCCCTGGGACCAGCCGGTCCAGGCACTCCAGATACTTGGCGCGGGTGTTTTTCACCACGTCCTCCGGCAGCTCCGGGGGCGGGGTCTTGCCGTCCAGGTTGTTCTGAATCAGCCAGTCCCGCAAATACTGCTTGTCAAAGCTCTCGGGAGAGATGCCCGGCCGGTAGGCGTCCCGGCTCCAAAAGCGGCTGCTGTCCGGGGTGAGAACCTCGTCGGCCAGCACCAGCTCATTGTTCTCGTCCAGGCCGAACTCAAACTTGGTGTCGGCAATGATGATGCCCCGCTCATAGGCATAGTCATAGCAGCGCTGATAGACCGCCAGAGCCGTGTCGCAGACCCTTTGGGCCATTTCGCTGCCCAGCTTGTCCGCCATGTACTCAAAGGAGACGTTCACATCGTGGCCCTCCTCGGCCTTGGTAGAGGGGGTGAGAATGGGCGCGGGGAGCTTCTCTGCCTGCTGCATACCGGCAGGGAGGGCCTTGCCGCAGAAGCCGCCGGTTTTCTGATACTCCTTCCACATGGAGCCGAACAGATAGCCCCGGATGATGAACTCAAAGGGGAGCATACGCAGCTTCTTCACCAGAATGGTGCGGCCCTGAAAGGCCTCTCCCTGCAGTTCGCCGGGCATGTCGGCCTGGTCCTCAGAGAGCATGTGGTTTTTTACAATGTCGCCGGTATAGCGGAACCAGAAGGAGGACAGGGCGTTGAGCACCCGGCCCTTGTCGGGGACAGGAGTGGGGAGGATCACGTCAAAGGCCGAGACCCGGTCAGTGGTGACAATGGCCAGAGTGGAGTCGGAGACCTGATAGACCTCCCGAACCTTGCCGCTGATAAGCTTTTGCATAGAGAAGACCGCCTTTCGCGAAAGTGTTTGCGCTGATCGTTGACACAGCTCAGAAGAAGGACGTCTTCCTCTGAACAGGCTGCGCAGCCGCCGGCAGAAGAAGGCGGAGATGCCCCCCTTCTCCTCACAGGCGTTTACTCATAGTATAGCCTACCTGACGGGATTTTGCAAGAGGGGAGAGGGCGCCTGTCAGTGCATGGGAGTTCTGAAAACAGGCAAAAATGAGGCGGTCCACGGACTGGGTGAAGTCCATGGACCGCCTGCTGCTGTTTTACTCCTCTGGCGCTGAGGCATAGGGCCGCAGCTCAACCACATCCCCGATCATTCTCTCAATCTTCACCTGGTCGCTTTGCAAATACTGGATGAACTCCCAGATTTCCTTCTCCCGCCCGGTTCCGGGCCTGTACCAGAACACGGCCTTTACCTCCTCGTTCCACCAGAAGGCGACGGCATGGCACCGGCGTTCCGCCTGTTTTTCCAGATAGGCAAGCAGGTCCTCCTCTGTCAGGTCCGCCAGATATTTGTCCAGCGTGGCATAGTTCATTTCCTGTTCGGCAAACTCTCCGGTGCCCACCATCCAATAGGTGATAAAGTATCCGTCGGAGTTGGCAAAGTAGTCCAGCTCCAAACCGGTGGGCGTATCCCCTTCCAAAGAGACAATGGATTTTTTCGCCTTGGGCGCCCATTTGCGGTCTGTGGGATAGTACCCGGCAAAGGCGTCAGGGTAGTCCTGCAGGGTGGCCAGGGCATAGCACCGGTCCTTGGTAAACGCATTCAGGTCAAGGTCCGGGCCCAGCAGCCAGTCCAGAAGCCGCACCATGGTCTCCGGCGGCACCGGCCTGTCGCCATAAATACGGTAGAACCGCCCCTCCCGCCAGAAGCTCAGGGTCTTCTCTGTCTCCAAGCCTCCCAGGGCGGTGACAAGCACCCCGTCCCGGTCCGCCTGAGTCTGCTGGTTTTGCAGAATATACTCCCGCAGCCCCTCCTGCTCCACCAGAGGGATCTCCTCCGGCTGGTCCAGAATGTTGACCGTGATATAGCCAACCGAGGCGTCCAGTTCCTGAGACTGCCACTGAACGGACAGCCGGCTGGGCAGTTCGCTGTCTGGGTCCTCAAACTCCGGGAAGATATAGCTGCTGCGGTAGCCTTCCAGCTCCGGCACCATTTTTTTCAGCTGGGGGAAGTCCCAGAAGCGGTAGGCGTATTCAATGCCAAAGTCGCTTTCCAGATAGTCGTCCCACAGGGCCCGGTTCTCCGCTGTCTGGCTGTTGTACTTGAAGTACTCCTCAGCGGGCATCCCCTCCTCAAAGCTGGCAATATACTCCTGTCTGAGCTGGTTGGTGGTCAGCCCGGCATTCTCTCCGTCTATTTTTGACGTGATGACAATACCCGGCCCGTCCGCTGCAATCATCACGTCATCGGAGTTCTCGATGCTCCGGGCGTTCTGTGCCGCAGGGTTGTTTTCCCCGGCGTCACGCTTGGTCTTCTCCTCTCCGGCAAGCTCCGCGCCGCCCTCGGCAGGGGCCTGGTGAGAGGCCTCCCCCGCTCCTGCGGCCTCCTCCAACGGCAGGTCAGGGGGTGCAAAGGCCCAGCGCAGAATCAGGGGCAGGCACAACGCCGCCACGCAGGCAGCGGCGGCCAGCCAGGTGCCAAATCCCAGCCCGCGCCGGTGCTCCTGCCGCTGGGGTATGCGCCCGGCCTCCTCTACCAGCGCCGGGTCCAGGCCTTCCAGCTTCTCCAAAAACTCCTGGCCGTCCTTGATCCTCATATATCGTACCCCTCCTTTGAAAGATATTCTCTCAGTCCATTGCGGGTGCGGTACAGGCTGGTCTTCACCTTGCTCAGCCCTGCCCCATAACGCTCCGCAATCTTTGCCACCGGGTCCAGATACCAGTACCGCCGGATGAACATATTCCTGGGCTCCTCAGGCAGGGTGCGCAGATACCGCCCCACCTCCTCAGCCAGCATATGCCCGTCCACCTGGTCCTGGGCGTCCCCCTTGGCAGGAATGCACTGTTCCAGCTCCTTGGTCAGCTGGGCCAGGGGGGCGCTGCGCTTTTGCCGGGTACGCCGGCGGCACAGGTCGATGGTCAGCCTGCGGGTAATCTTCGCCAGAAAGGGAAACAGATACTCCCAGGGCTCATGGGGTGGAATGGCGTTCCAGGCCTGTAAATAGGTGTCGTTTTCGCATTCCTCCGCCGCCTGGGCGTCCCGCAGCAGGTGATAGGCCAGGCTGCGCAGCTGCCCGCCGTATTTTTCCGCAGTGTGGGCAAGAGCTGCCTCGTCCCGGGTCAAAAACAGCTCTACAATCCTCCTGTCCTCCATCTTGACTCCCTCCTTTTGAGCGCGCTCACCCCTGTTATCGCCATTCGGGGAGCGGTGGTCACAGTTTTTTCATAATTTTACCGGCTTTTTTGACAGGACTGCCGGAAGAAGCCATGCTTAGCCCTACATTTCTGTTTCAAATCTCTCTGGGATAAATGCAGAAAGGTAGCCTCTCTGCATTTACCCGCCCCAAAACAGACCGCCCGACATGTCCGACAGGAGGAGGCTCCTGCGCCTGACATATGCGCTGCCGCATCCGGCTCCCCTCCGCAACGGAAAAGGCCCCGGCTTCCCGCCAGGGCCTTTCTGTTAATCCTGGGTCTCCCCCTTGTCCTCCAGCAGGGTGATCTCCACCTCGACCTCCTCCCCGCCGGTCATCAGATTATTCCCCGGCCGGTACAGGGTCACCTTCACCTTGTCCCCGGGCTCATACCGCAGCAGCAGGTTGGATACGTCCCGCAGGCTCTCCACCCGCTGGCCGTCCAGCTCAATGATCACGTCCCCCTCCTGGGCTCCGCTGCCTGCAAAGCCGCTGTCCTCGGTGATCTCCGTAATCTGCAGCCCTCTGGGCAGGCCGTAAATCTGGGACATGGCAGAGCTGATCTCCCGGCACATAATGCCCAGCCGGGTGCGCCCCTTGATATAGCCCCCCGCCAGCAGCTCGTTGATAATGGGCTGGGCGCTGCTCACAGGAATGGCGAAGCCCATGCCCTCGTAGCCCTCGGTGATGATTTTGGAGGAGTTGATGCCCACCACCTGGCCGTACATATTCACCAGCGGCCCGCCGGAGTTGCCCGGGTTGATGGCCGCGTCTGTCTGAATATAGGTCATGCCGTTTTCGCTGTACTTGCCCACCTCCCGGTCCAGGCCGGAGATGATGCCCCGGGTGAGGGAGCTGGAAAACCGCTCGCCGCCAGGGTTGCCAATGGCCATCACCCACTCGCCCACCGAGAGCTCAGAGGCGTCGCCGAACTGGGCGGGAGTAAAGCCGTGGTCGTTGGTCTTCAGCACCGCCAGGTCCGTGGTGCGGTCCACGCCCACCACCACCGCGTCATACTCCTGACCGTCATAGGTGGTCACCTTGACCAGCGTGCTTTTGGAGTTGAGCACCACATGGGAGTTGGTGATAATATACCCATCGCTGGTGGCGATAATGCCCGTGCCGGTGCTCTCGCCGGTCTGGCCCTCCCGGGTAAGCTCCGCGGCCACCGTGACTGTGGAGGGCACCACCTGGTGGTACACGGTCTCCGCGTCCAGAACATTGCCCGCAGGCCGTTCCTGAATCTGAATGCCCTCGGTGTTGGGGGTCACGTCCACCTGGGGACGCTCCGGCTCCTCCTCATCCTCCGGCTCCTCAGAGCTCTCCGGCGGAATCTCCGGGTCGGCGTCCCATTCCCCGTCAAAGGGGTCGTCATAGCCGAACAGGGGGCCGCTGCTCTGGCCGCTGTTCGGGGCCAGGGCCAGGTACACCCCAAAGACCACCAGAGCCAGAACCGTGAGCACTCCTAATATCCACAAAAACACCTTTACGCTCCGGGACATCCGCCGGCGTTCCGGCGGAGGCTGGGGAGCCGCATAGCCTGGGGCATTCCCCCCGTAATAGGGGTAGGCCATGGGCTGGACCGGATACGCCCCCTGCGGGTACTGGGGCGGCGGATAGCAGCCCGGCTGGGCCGGAGCATACCCCTGAGGCTGTCCATACCCAGGCTGGCCCTGAGGATAGCCCTGGGGCTGGCTGTACCCCGGGTATGGCTGGGTAAAGGGAGCGCCCGCCGGGTAGCCCTGGGCGGGATACCCCCCATAGGGCTGCTGCACAGCGCCCGGCATGGGAGAGGGCCAGCCCGGCTGCCAGGGGGTCTGGCTGTTCTGGTCCGGCACAGGCGCCCCGCCTTGTGCTGCCGGCTGACTCCACTGGGGGAACGGCTCTTGGGGCGTAAAGGAAGGGGCCGGCCCCCATCCCTCCCCGGTCAGAGGCTCCGTGCCCTCCGGGGGCAGTTCCTCGGCGGGCTCAGGCTCTGGGGCAGGGGGCCTTTGGGCAAACTCCTCCGGTACAGGGGGGCGCACCGGCTCCGCACCCATAGGCTCCCGTGCCCGGGCGATTTCTTCCTGGTCCTCAGGCCGGGGCTCCTCCTGGCAGGGCGGTTCCTCCTGCTCCAGAGCCTCCGCCGGCACAGGCTGCTCTGGCTGTCCCCCAGCGGGCTGGGCCTCTTGGGACTGCTCCCATCCGTTCTCCTCTCTGCGCTCCTCATTCATCGCTGCTGCTCCTTTCCTTCTCCTCCGGCTCAGGGGCCTTTTCCGCCCCGCCGGCTATCCCGGTCTGCCCGGGCTGCGCCTGTTCTTCAGGCTGGCCGGGCGCTGTGTTTTTGTCTGCTTTTTCGTTTTTGCCGGACTTGCCCGGCCGCTCTCCCCGCTGGCTTTTGCGCAGGCGGGGCTCCTTGATTCGCGGGGCCCCCTCCTTGGCCTTGGGCTGGCTGTCCTTCAGCCGGGGCGCGCTCTGGGGCTTGGGCAGGTAGAACTGGAACCGGCAGAACTGCCCCTGCATGGAGGTGACCTGAATGTTCCCCCCATGCAGCTGCAAAATGGTGCGCACCAGATACAGCCCCAGCCCCATGCCGTTCTTATCCCGGCTGCGGGATTTGTCCCCCTTATAGAACCGGTCGAACACCATGGGCAGGTCTTCGGCGGCAATGCCCGGGCCGGAGTTCTCAATCATCACTGTGGTCCGGTCCACACTGTCTGCGGCCAGCACCTGAATCGTCCCGCCCGGGTTGGTAAATTTTACCGCGTTCTCCACCAGATTATACACCACCTGGTGCAAAAGGTCCTGGTCGCCGTAGACCTGGATGGGCTCCGCGTCCTCCAACCCCTGAATCTCGATCTGCTTTTCGTCAATACTCCGCTCAAAGGTGAGCAGCGTGGCCACAATGGTGTGGGTCACGTCAAACCAACCCGGGTGCAGCTTCATCTCCCCGCTGTCAATGCGGGAAAGGTCCAGCATGGACTTGACCAGCCGGGAGAGACGCTTCACCTCGTCAGACACAATGTGCAGGTACTTGTCCTGCTCTCCCTGGGGAATGGTGCCGTCCAGGATGCCGTCGATAAACCCGGCGATGGTGGTCATGGGGGTTTTCAGCTCGTGAGACACATTGGCAATAAAGCTGCGGCGCATCCCCTCTGAGTTGGACAGGGAGTCGGCCATATGGTTGAAGGAGGCCGCCAGCTGGCCCAGCTCGTCCGCGCTGGCCACCGGCACCCGAACCGAGAAGTCTCCGCCGCCCAGGCTGCGGGCCGCCGCGGACATCTGCCGCAGGGGCTTGACCAGCCGGAAAGCGAACACCCCCACCACGCAAAAGGTGACAGTGAGCGCTGCCCCTGCCGCAGCCAAAAACATTTTGAAGGCCTCCATCTGGGTGTTGTTGATGGAGGAGGGGCTGGTGGCGGCAAACACCACACCCACGCAGGGGCCTCCATCCTGCACGGTCATGGGTAAGCCGATGATGTAATACTTGTCCCGATACAGCCCGCCAAAGTCCCCCCGGCCCTCATAGAGGCCCATAGCGGCCTGGTCCACATAAAAGGCGGGCGCCTCCCTGGGGCTCTCAAGCTTGCTGTGGGCAAAGTTGCCCAGCAGCACTTTGCCGTCCAGGTCTGTGATAAAAATATCCGCGTCAATGCTAGAGGAGAAGCTGGCAATGAACCCCTTCAGGGTGTCCGCCTGCAGCTCATACCGGTCCGGCTCCTTCTCGGTGAGATAGCGGCTGGCAATGCCGGCAATCGAGCCCGCGTTTTTGGTGAGCAGCTCCTTTTTCTCCTGCTGCCAGAACCTGCCGAAAAAGGCCATCATCACCCCGCCCAGCATGACAAAGCTGAGAAAGATGATGGCCATGGTAATGCCAAGATACCGCTTGAAAATGCTTTTCTGCATAGGCCGCTCAGTCCTTTGCTTCAAACTTGTAGCCCACGCCCCACACGGTTTTCAGGGTCCATTTGTCCGAGACCCCTTCCAGCTTCTCCCGCAGGCGCTTGATGTGCACGTCCACGGTGCGGCTGTCTCCGTAGTAGTCAAAGCCCCACACCTCGTCCAGCAGCTGGTCCCGGGTAAACACCCGGTTGGGGTTGGAGGCCAGATGGTAGATAAGCTCCATCTCCTTGGGCGGCGTGTCCACCTGCACGCCCTTTACCTTCAGCTCATAGTTGGTCAGGTTGATCACCAGGTTGTCGTAAGAGACCTCCTTGCTGTCATCCTGCCGGCCCCCGGCTTTGCCGCTGCGGCGGAGCACCGCGTTGATGCGGGCCACCACCTCCTTGGTCTCAAAGGGCTTTACCACATAGTCGTCGGCGCCCAGCTCCAGGCCCAGCACCTTGTCGAAGACCTCGCCCTTGGCAGTGAGCATGATAATGGGGCAGGCTGATTTCTTCCGAATCTCCCGGCAGACCTGCCAGCCGTCCAGGCCGGGCAGCATAATGTCAAGCAGAATCAGGTCAGGAGAAAAGCTGTCAAATTTCCGCAGGGCGCTCTCCCCGTCGTTGGCAAGCTCGGCGGTAAAGCCCTCTTTTTCAATGTAAAGCCTCAAAAGCTCACAGATATTGGTGTCGTCGTCCACAATCAGAATTTTGCTGGAAGCCACGGTCCCACCCCTTTGTTTATTGTTGCAGCTACGAACTCCATCTTATTCTATACCGGAACTGTGGCAAAAGCAAGAAAAACAAGTGAATTTTGTGTGAATCCACAGACAAAGGGCGGCAGGAAAGAGCGGCAAGCCCAAAAAGGCCCGCCAGGTCTCCCCGGCGGGCCTTTCGTCTATTTGCGAATCTCGGGCGTGTTGAACCGGTGGGCAAGGCCTGTCTGGAACCTTCCGGCCACAGTGCGGGTCTCGTCCCGCTGCTGTTTTTTCTTGCGGCCGGACATAATCAGCCACAGGACCACTACCAATGCCGCCACTGCCACAAGAAACAGGACATGGAACAAAACCAGGCTCGGCGCCATACCCGCCGCCTCCTCTCCGCCAAATGCCGGCTGTCAAATCGGAGTCTCCCGCCAAAAACCGTTCAAAGGACTCGGTCCAACGCAAAGCCTTTCATTCCGTCCCTTAGCGGAATTTCCTGGGCAGGGAACGCCCAAGGGCGTTGAAATAGGCCGTTGTCTCAAAGAGCTTTTCGTTTTTGGCTTTGTTCTCTTTCTTTCCGCCGAATGCCCAATGTGTAATCAGACCGCCCACGACGAAAAGAACAACAGCGCCAATCACCGCTAAAAACATGTACAGCAAATCAGAATTCCATTGATACAACATATTCCATAAATCACTGAATATATTCAACATATGACAGACCTCCTTTTGGTCTCGGGTGGATGTTCTTTGTCTATCTATACACATTATACTCTGCTTTCAGGGGGCTGTCAATGTGTGATATGCACAAGGTTTACATAACGCTTTTGTACTCTTTCGCTTTGAGCAGCGGCTCTGAGACATAGCGGTTCAGCAGGGGCAGAATGGGCCCGGTGCCAAAGGCCATCAGCAGCGTGCCAATGCCCACCGAGGCCCCGCAGGCAAAGCCCACCCCCACGCACACCACGTCAATGGCAATGCGCCACCAGCGAAAGGGGATTTTGGTGCGCTCGGGCACAATATAGCTGACACAGTCGTAGGGGGCCATGCCCAGGCCGCAGGTGACATAAAAGGAGCAGCCAATGAGCTGCATGGAAACCCCCAGCAGGGTCATGCCCACCCGGGCGGGGATGCCCAGCGCGCTGGCGGTGATAACCTGGCTCAGCAGCCCCCCGGTGATGTCCGCCGCAAAGCCCACCAGAAACATGTTGCCAATGGTGCCCAGCCCCAGCTTGGACCGGTCTGTGGCCAGCACCACCGCCAGCAGCAGAATGTTGAAAATGGCCTGCCAGACGCCAAAGCTTAAGTGAAGCCGGGAGGACACCCCCAGGTTCAGGGTAGAGAAGGGGTCGCTGCCCATAGCGGCCATCATGAAGAACCCCACTCCCGCGCCCATCACGATGACCGCCGCCAGCATGGCCACGCTGCGTTTGACCAGATGCCGGCCCGCGTACCGGCTGAAAAAATGCTCCATGGGCTCAATCCTCCGTTTCAAACAGAATCCCCAGGGTGTTGGGGCCGCAGTGGCTGGCAATGGTGCAGCTGGCCCTGGTGGCGTGAATTTCCATAAACTCCTCGGCGGACTTGATTGTCTCCCGAACCAGCTCCTCCAGCTCCGGGTCGATGCTGGAATAGGTGATGAAAATGTGGTCCTTTTTGATGCGGGGATACTGAGCCAGCTTGTCCTTCACATAGCTTGGCAGCACCTTGCGCAGATTGCCCCGGTACTTTTTGCCCACATGCATGCTGCCGTCGGTGTTGTCCACCTCAATGCAGGGCTTCAGGCTCAGCAGATTGGCACTTACCGCCGCCACGGTGGAGCACCGCCCTCCCGCCCGCATAAAGTCCAGGGTGTCCAGAATAAAGCTGGCGTGCACATGAGAGCGGTTCTGTTCCAGCCTCTGGGCGATCTCTCCGGCGGAGAGGCCGGCCTTGATCAGGTCCCCGGCGTCAATTACCTGTAAGGCAATGCCTGTGGACAGGCTGAAGCTGTCGATGGGGTAGACCCGGCCGGGCGCGCCGCTCTCCTGAAGCTCTCGGGCGGCCAGCAGGCAGTTTTTGTGGGCGCTGGAAATCGCGCCGCCCAAGTTCAGGTGAATCACGTCGTACCCGGCGTTGACCCAGTCCTGAAAATACTCCACATACTCGCTCATGTTGATGGCTGCGGTCTGGGGCAGGGCCTTACGGTCGTAGTAGGCGGCAAAAATCTCCTTTACAGTGACGTCCACATTGTCCTGGTAGTCCCGGCCCTCCAAAATAATGTGAAAGGGGTAGAAATGCACGTCATAACGGGCTTTCAGCTCCTCGCCGATGTCACAGGTGCTGTCGGCACTGAGGACGATCTTTTTCTCAGGCATAGAAACGCCATCCTTCCTCTATGGGTTTGACGGAAAGGGGCAGGCTCAGCCCAGCTCCGCCAACTGCTTGAAGTTGTCCTTCAGGGCCGGGTACAGACCCCGGTATACCTGGTAGATCTTTTCGTACTGGGCCACATTCTCCCGAATGGGCTCCTGGGGTGGGTTCAGCCGGATCATGCTGTCGCAGGCTTCCTGTACCGAGGGGTACAGGCCAGCGCCCACGCCCGCCAGAATGGCCGCGCCCAGAGCAGGGCCCTCCTTGGACTGGACGGTCTGCACCGGCCGGTTGTATACGTCCGCCAGCATCTGCCGCCACAGGGGAGAGGTGCCCCCGCCGCCGCAGGCCAGCATTTGCCGGGGGTCTACCCCCATCTCCCGCAGCACCTCCAGGCTGTCCCGCTGAGAGTAGACCACCCCCTCCATCACAGCCCGCAGCAGGTCGCTGCGCAGGTGCATGGCCGAAAGCCCGAAGAATACCCCCCGGCAGTCCGGGTCCAGGTGGGGGGTGCGCTCGCCCATGAGATAGGGCAGGTACAGCAGCTTGTTGCAGCCCACCGGCGACTGCTCAGCCTGCTTGTCCAGCAGCACATAGGGGTCGATGCACAGCCCCTGGGCGGAGATGATTTCCGAGAAGCAGAAATTGTCCCGGAACCACTTGAGGGACAGCCCCGCCCCCTGGGTGACGCCCATTACATGCCAGGCCCCGGGCACAGCGCAGCAGAAGGTGTGCACCCGGCCCTTGGGGTCAATGGCCAGCTTGTCGGTATGGGCAAACACCACGCCGGAGGTGCCCAGGGTGGTAAAGGCTTTGCCGTCCCGGACCACGCCTGTGCCCACCGCAGCGGCGGCATTGTCTCCTGCGCCGCCCACCACAGGGGTGCCCGGGCGCAGGCCGGTGAGCTCTGCCGCCTGGCTGTGCACCACGCCGGTGACCTCCGGGGACTCGTAGACCTTTGCCAGCAGAGCAGGGTCAATGTCCAGCTTGTCCAGTACCTCCTGGCTCCACTGCCGGCGGGGGACGTCCAAGAACTGCATCCCCGACGCGTCGGAGACCTCGGTGGCGAAATCGCCGGTGAGCATATAGCGCACATAGTCCTTGGGCAGAAGAATGTGGGCGCACTGGGCGTAGACCTCCGGCTCATTCTCCCGCACCCAAAGGAGCTTGGCGGCAGTAAAGCCTGTAAGGGCCGGGTTGGCGGTGACAGCAATAAGCCGCTCGGCCCCCACTCTTTCGGTGATGGTCTCGCACTGCCTGCCGCTGCGCTGGTCGCACCAGATGATAGAGCGCCGGAGCACCCGGCCCTCCTTGTCCAGCATCACCAGGCCGTGCATCTGCCCGGAAACGCCCAGGCCCTTCACGTCCTTGGGGTCCACCCCGCTTTTTTCCATAACGGCCCGGCAGGTGGCCGCGGCGGCGTGCCACCAGTCCTCCGGGTCCTGCTCCGCCCAACCGTTCTGGGGCTGATAGAGAGGGTACTCCTCTGAGGCGCTGGCAATGACAGCGCCCTCCCGGTCAAACAGAACGGTTTTTGTACCGCTGGTGCCCAGGTCGATGCCAATGATATATTCCATAGACTGACGCTCCTTTTCAGGGTATTATTTCCTATTTTCCAACATTTGGGGACGGATGTCAAGGCGTAGTTGGGGGTTGCGCGAAAAATATCTTTGTGATATGATGGAGGAAAGAAGAAAGACCTTGTACAAAGAGGCGAAAGCCCGGGCCGGAGGCCTGGCGGTCACAGCCCCTGTCAAACGATTTGGAAGAAGCTTAAGGGTCTTTTCCCGAAAGCCCCTCTAAACTGCGGGCAAATCCCCCAGGCTCCTGGTCCTACTAATACACCCAAAACACAGGAGGGCAGGCAAGCGTTATGGTGAATGTTTGCCATAAGGGGCTCGACTTGGTCCCGACCGGTTCGCAGCCTGTCTGCCACTGGCAGACGCTCCCCGTCGAATGGGAGCAGATAGCATAGCCGCCCGGTTCTTCCTCCCCATTCCAGAAAACTCCCCCCACATCCAACCCAATGTCGACCCAAGCAGCCCCTATTTTCCCCCGTCACGAAAGGAGCACCCTATGCCTCAATATGACGCTGTCATCATCGGCGCAGGCGTTACCGGCTGCGCCGCCGCCCGGGCCCTCTCTCGCTACGCGGGCCGCTTTCTTGTGCTCGAGCGCGCCGGCGACCTGTGCGAGGGCGCCAGCAAGGCCAATTCCGCCATCATCCATGCTGGGTTCGACGCCCGGCCCGGCTCCTGGAAGGCCAGGATGAACGTTCAGGGCAGCCGGATGATGGACCGGCTGGCAGAGGAGCTGGACGTGCCCTTCCGGCGCAACGGGGCCCTGGTGGCCTGCCTCAGCGAGGAGGGCCTCCCCCGTCTGCGGGCCCTGTATGACCGGGGGCGGGAGAACGGGGTAGAGGGCCTCTCTCTGCTCACCGGGGCAGAGGCCCGGGCTCTGGAACCCAACCTCACCGGCCAGGTCTGCGGCGCGCTTCTGGCCGAAACCTCGGGCATTGTCTGCCCCTTTGAGCTCACCCTGGGCCTGGGAGAAAACGCCGCCCACAACGGAGTGTGTTTTCTGTTCGACGCCCAGGTCACCGGCCTTTGCCAGACAGAGGGGGGCTGGACCCTGGAAACCACCCGGGGCCCGGTGACCGCCCGGGCGGTGGTTAACGCGGCCGGGGTGTACGCGGGGGAGCTCCACAACCAGGTGTGCAAGGAGAAGCTCCGCATCACCCCCCGCAAGGGCGAGTATTGCCTGCTGGACCGCACCGCCGGAGGGCATGTGAGCCGCACCATTTTCCAGCTGCCCGGCCCCATGGGCAAGGGCGTTCTGGTGACCCCCACCATACACGGCAACCTGCTGGTGGGCCCCACCGCCGCTGATGTAGACGACCCCCAGGACGTCGCAACCACGGCCCGGGGGCTGGCGGAGGTGAAGGAGAAATCCGCCTGGGCTGTGAAGGACCTGCCCCTGGGGCAGACCATCACCTCCTTCAGCGGCCTGCGGGCCCATGAGGCGGGCGACGACTTTATTCTGGGCGAGAGCGCCCCCGGCTTTTTCGACGGGGCGGGCATCGAGTCCCCGGGCCTGTCCAGCGCTCCCGCGATCGGGGAGTATCTGGCGGGGCTGATTGCGGACCGGCTGGGGCTGGCAGTCAACCGCAGCTTTGACCCCTGCCGCCGGGGCATCCCCAAAATTGCCGCCCTGTCTTCGGAGGAGCGGGCCGCAAAAATCAAAGAAAACCCTCTCTACGGCCATATCGTCTGCCGCTGCGAGGAGGTCTCGGAGGGGGAGATTCTGGACGCTGTTCACAGTACCCTGGGGGCCAGAACCCTGGACGGGGTCAAGCGGCGGACCCGGGCAGGCATGGGCCGGTGCCAGAGCGGGTTCTGTTCTCCCCGGGTGATGGAGATTCTGGCCCGGGAGCTAGGCCTCACCCTGGACCAGGTGCGTAAAAACGGGCCGGGCTCGGCGGTTGTACTGGAAAAGACCAGAGAGGGGGACTGAGATATGGACCGGGAGCTTGTCATTATCGGCGGGGGGCCGGCCGGGCTTGCCGCGGCCATTGCCGCCCGGGAGGCCGGGGTCCGGGACCTGCTTGTTCTGGAACGGGAGAAGGAGCTGGGGGGCATCCTGAACCAATGCATTCACAACGGCTTTGGCCTGCACACCTTTCAGGAGGAACTCACCGGCCCGGAGTACGCCGCCCGGTACATAGACCGGGCCCAGGCCCTGGGCATCCCATACCGGCTCAGTACCACGGTGGTGGACCTGCAAAGGCAGGAGGCGGGCCTTGCCGTCGCCACAGTGAGCAAAGGAGAGGGAATGGTGCAGATTAACGCCCGGGCGGTTATTCTGGCCATGGGCTGCCGGGAGCGTCCCAGGGGGGCTTTGAACATCCCCGGCGCCCGGCCCGCGGGTATTTTTTCGGCGGGCACGGCCCAGCGTCTGGTGAACCGGGAGGGCTGGCTGCCCGGCAAACGGGTAGTCATTCTGGGCAGTGGGGACATTGGTCTGATTATGGCCCGCCGCATGACCCTGGAAGGGGCCAGGGTGCTGTGCGTGGCCGAGCTGATGCCCTACTCCGGCGGGCTCAAGCGCAACATTGTCCAGTGTCTTCAGGACTATGATATCCCCCTGAAGCTCAGCCACACAGTGGTGGACGTCCGGGGCCGGGAGCGGGTGGAGGGCGTCACCCTGGCCCGGGTGGACGAAAGCCTGCGGCCCATCCCCGGCACGGAGGAGGAGCTGGACTGCGACACGCTGCTGCTCTCGGTGGGCCTGCTGCCGGAGAACGAGCTGTCAAAGGCAGCGGGGGTGGCCCTCTCTCCGGTAACCGGCGGTCCATTGGTGGACGAGAGCCTGGAAACCGGTACGCCGGGGGTGTTCGCCTGCGGCAACGTGCTTCATGTCCACGACCTGGTGGACTATGTGTCAGAGGAGGCGGCTCAGGCCGGGCGCAGCGCCGCTGCCTATTTGCAGGGCAAGCCTTCCGCCCCGTCCCGCCGGGACATTCCCCTGACTCCCTGCGGCGCGGTGCGCTATACGGTCCCCGCTTTTGTGGACCCGGCCCGTATGCCGGAGGAGGTCACCGTGCGCTTTCGGGTGGGCCGCGGCCTGCGGGGGGCTGTGGTGACGGTGCGCGCCGGCGGCAGAGAGCTTCTGCGCCGCAAACGCCCGGTTATGGCCCCCGGGGAGATGGAGCAGCTCACCCTGAAGCGGCAGTGGCTAACCGGGGACGAGGCAGCGTTGGAAATCTGCGCCCAGGAGGCAAAGGAGGGGGAACCGTCATGCCAATAACAGAGCTTGTGTGCATCAGCTGCCCTCTGGGCTGTCCCCTGCGGGTAGAGACCGACGGGGCGGGCCGGGTCATTGCCGTAACAGGGAACACCTGCAAGCGGGGCGAGGACTACGGCAGGCGGGAGGCAACCACCCCCATGCGCACCGTCACCTCCACCGTGGGGGTGACAGGGGGGACGGCCCCGGTGGCTGCTGTGCGCACCAGGGGAGAGGTCCCCAAAAACAAAATCTTCGCCGTGATGGAGGCCCTGCGGGGGGTTATTGTTCCGGCCCCGGTAGAGCTGGGCCAGGTCATCATCCCCCACATTGCGGGCACAGACGCGGACCTGATTGCCACCCAGCGGGTGGAGCGGCGGGAAGCCCAGGAGGAAAACCAATTTGCTGAATGAAAAAATAACCACCATACTCTTCGACCTGGACGGCACCCTGCTGCCCATGGACACAGAGTCGTTCACCCAGACCTATTTTAAGCTGCTGGCAAAAAAGGCCGCGCCCTATGGCTATGAGCCCAAGACTTTGGTGAATGCAGTGTGGGCCGGCACAAAGGCTATGGTGATGAACGACGGCTCCATAAAAAACGACGCCCGGTTCTGGCAGGTGTTTGCCCAGGAGCTGGGAGAGGACATTCTGCGGCTGCGGCCGGTGTTCGACCAGTTTTACAGGGAGGAGTTCCACGGGGCCCGGGCCGCCACCCGGGAGAACCCCTATGCAAGGCAGGCGGTAGAGGGCCTGAAGGCCAGGGGCTGTCAGGTGGCGTTGGCCACCAACCCGCTGTTCCCTCTGGCAGGTCAGGCCACCCGGCTGAGCTGGCTGGGGCTGGCGCCTGAGGACTTCGCCCTGGTGACCAGCTACGAGAGCTGCTCCTTTTGCAAGCCCAACCCCGCCTACTTTGCCCAGGTGCTGGAACAGCTGGGCCGCAGTCCGCAGGAGTGCCTGATGGTGGGCAACGACGGGCGGGAGGATGTGCAGGCCGCAAAAGCGGCGGGCCTTTCCGTCTACCTGGTGACAGACTGCATGGAGCACACAGAGGGTGTGGACCTCTCTGGAACAGAGCAGGGCAGCTTTCGGGATTTTATGGAATTCGCGGGGCTTTGCTGCTGTTAATTGCCCGGAATCAGGGCATGATATAGAATAAAAACAAAACATCAAGGAGGTACTGTTATGTCTGTTCTTACAATCACTGCTGAAAATTTTGAGGCCGAGGTGCTGCAGTCAACCAAGCCTGTGCTGGTGGACTTTTGGGCGGCCTGGTGCGGCCCCTGCCGGATGTTCTCGCCTATTGTGGACGAGTTCGCGGAGGAAAACCCCGAGGCGGTAAAGGTGGGCAAGCTCAATGTGGACGAGCAGCCTGACCTGGCAGGCCGCTATGGGGTCATGAGCATTCCCACCGCCATTCTGTTCAAAAACGGGGAGCCCGCCGCCACGCTGGTGGGCCTGCAGTCCAAGGCCGCGTTGGAGGAGCTTATCAAATAGTGGAGAATGCAGAGAAGACCTACGACATGCTCATCATCGGCGGGGGCCCTGCCGGCTACACCGCCGCCCTGTATGGGGCCCGGGCAGGGCTCAGCGTGGCCCTGCTGGAAAGGCTGGCTCCTGGGGGGCAGATGGGCACCACAGACCAGATCGACAACTATCCGGGCTTTCCCCAGGGGGTTAACGGCTTTGAGCTGGCTATGGGGATGAAGGAGGGGGCCGAGCGCTTTGGGGCCCGCACCATCTCCGCTGAGGTAACGGCGGTAGAGCTGGCAGGGGACATAAAGACCGTTCACGCGGGCAAAGAGAGCTATCAGGCCAAAGCTGTCGTGCTGGCCACCGGAGCCCAGCCCCGTGAGCTGGGCCTGCCGGGAGAGGCGGCTCTGCGGGGCAGAGGGGTCTCCTACTGCGCGACCTGCGACGGCATGTTCTGCCGGGGCAAAGCCGTGGCCGTGGTAGGCGGCGGCAACACCGCTGTGTCCGACGCTCTCTACCTTGCCCGGCTGTGCGAAAAGGTGTACCTGATTCACCGGCGGGACCAGCTGCGGGCCCCCAGAGGAGACCGGAAGCGGCTGGAGGACACCGGCAAGGTGGAATTCCTTTGGGACAGCCAGGTTGCGGAGCTGCTGGCGGAGGACCGGCTCACAGGCCTGAAGACGGTCAACAAAAAAACCGGAGCCCAGCGGACGCTGGAATGCGCCGGGGTGTTCATTGCCGTGGGCCAGAAGCCGGACACAGCGTTGTTTGCCGGGCAGGTGGACCTGGACGAAGCCGGCTATGTGCTGGCAGGAGAGGACACCCGAACCAACCTGCCGGGGGTCTACGCTGTGGGAGACCTGCGGAAAAAACCACTGCGGCAGATTGTCACCGCTGCGGCGGACGGAGCCGTGGCGGCCCAGCAGGCGGAGGAATACCTGAGCGCCCGGCCCTGAGGCCCCGGCACAGAAAAAAGAGCGGTGCTTCCCGTGGAAGAACCGCTCTTTTTTTGTTGAACCGCCCGGAGTTGCGCGGCCGCGTCCGTGCCGCCGGGTTCAAAAGAGGTACGCCTTTTTTGAACTGCGTTAACTATAACGCCGCCCGCCAGAGCCGTTGTTGGGGTTGGGCAGGAGGTTGTAATTCCACCGGGGCCGGTCGTTGGGCATGTAAAAGTACACAAACTTGATGGAGAAAATGTCGCAGATAATAAAGTTGTTCACCGGCTCGTCATACAGGGTGACAAAGCTGCGGCCCACAAAGTACAGAATGCCCTGCTTGCGCATAATCTGCCCTGTGCCGATGAGAAACTCGATCACCACAAAATTGCCGATGTTCTGGGAGAGAATCATCTGCATGGAGCCCCGCATCTCCTCCGAGTCAAAGTCCTCCTGGGGCGGATGCTCAAAATTGTCCAGCGCCGCCGCGCCGTCGGCCTCGGCCATATAGTCGGCCCTGCTCTGCAGCCGCCGCATGGTCGGGGAATTTCTGCCGCATTCTCTCTGGTTGCTGTTCATGATATGCCTCCCTTTCTGTTCTGGCTGTGCTGCGCTTTCAGGCCTTAAAGCTGCCTTTGGGGTATTTTCACTGTCGTTTTTGGGCGAATTCTGGCAGCTTTCAGGCCCTAAATGGGTCAAAATCTGCCCCAAAGCTGCGGGAAAACAGACCCCCGGAGCCCCTCTGAAAGCAGACTCTAGGTCTCCGCGTAGCTCTCGGTGGGGTTATAGAAGCAGTGGTCTCCCAAGCGAATGACAAAGCGTCCCACCTGAGAGGGGAAAAACTGCCTGCAACTGGGGTTAAAGGGATTGAAATACCACAGGGCAAAGCCCAGGTTGGTCAGGCGGTTCCCGGCAATGGCCCAGTCGGCAATGCTGTAATGTACGTCTGTGGGGCGCATGTTGTAGATGTTCTGCATATTGTACTGTCCCCCCACCATTTCCATGACACAGGTGAACTGCCGGGGCTGGTACACCACCTCCCGGATGGTGTACAGCCGGCCATACTCTCCATAGGTGACCTGTACCCGGTTCATCACCACACAGGCCACAGCCTTCATCCCCGTCTCCCCCTCGCCCCCGGCCTCGCATTCCAGAATGCGGGCCAGAATCTCTCTGTCTGAAAACGCCACGTCCTCCGCCCTCCTTTCCTCCCTCCATTGTATGGCCGGGAGGGGGCGGTTATGCCTGGCCCGGCCGGACAGAAGAAAAAACCGCCGGGAACGCTCCCGGCGGTTTTTCTTTGGAACCTGTACCAATAGGACATTGCGCCCGTTTGACCGGCAAGGCTTTGCTTCATCAGCCTGGCGCGAAGCCGATCCGTGCAGGGTCTTATTTCTTCACAGGCATCCAGATCTCCCACATATACTCCGGCGACAACGGGTCCCCAGCCGGGTAGACCTCCAGGTTGGGCGTGTCCTGGTCCCGCTGGTAGCCGCTTTGGGGGAACCACTCCGTCAGCACCCGGGCGTATGCCTTTGGCACATGGGGGGAGCCGGTGGGCCCCGGGAAGGAGAACACCACCCACTCTGCGGCCGGTACGGTGTACAGCTCCATGCCCGGGGGGCATATGCCCTTGTACGCCGCGCCAATGGCAGTCTCCCCGTCCAAAGCAAAGCTGTAGGCCGCTACCTGCCAGAACGGCGGGCAGTACAGGTTTTCCGCCCCGCCGCCGTTGTACAGCCGGGGGTCATACTCGGCCATAAAGCGCCGCCATAGGGGGCCCAGCGCAGGCTCGCTGTCCATATAGTCCCGGTCAGCGGGCTCCCCCCTGTCTACCAGACCTACAATTTGAAACGCCTCTGTCCGTTCCATCCGAAATTCCAATGCGCTCACTCCTTGAATGGTAAATTGAAAGGAGATGGGCGGGTAGGTCTTCAGGCGGGTCTCCGGCTTTCGGGCCTCTGTGGGCGAAACCCCGTGGAGTTCCCGGAAAGCCCGGGCAAAGGCAGTGGGGGAGTCGTAGCCATATTTCAGCCCCACGTCGACCACTCTGTCCCCGGCCTGCAGGTCGAACACCGCTTGAGACAGCCGTCTGCGCCGGATGTACTCTGACAGGGACATGCCGGTCATAAAGGAGAATATTCTTGAGAACTCGTACACCGAGCAGCATGTCATACGGGCCATGGCCCCGTAGCTTACTCGCTCTGTCAGATGCTCTTCCATGTAGCTGGCCACGCGGTTCATGCTTTCCAGCCAGTCCATACCGCTCCCTCCTTTCTGTCCCTATTCTACCATGCGGGAGGGGCAGTTTCGCCGCATCTCTTGCGAAATGCGGATAGGTCCGGCCCGGGCTACTCGTCAAAGGACACGCCCGTCAGGACCAGATACTGGTCGTAAGCGTCGGTGACAACAACTTCATCCCACAGGTTGTACTGCCGGCCCTGGACGTGGTTCTGGCTCCACACTTGGTACGGCACCGAGAATCCCACCTGCACGCCAATTACGTCCTTCATGTCCCGGCTGGCCAGCTCGTTCTGCAGTTCACCGTCCTCTACCTTGATCGGAATGGGGCGGGGGTGGTCGAGGGTATCGCAGACAATGGCGAGATACCCTGTGTCCCCCCTCTGCTGGTAGCCGGAGGCATGGCACATGACGGCCGAGCTGCCCTCATAGGCAGGGTTGATGCGGATCTCCACGCCGCTGAGCTTGAGGAGGATGGCCAGGGCGGCGAAACAGACGGCCAATGTCAGGATGATTTTGTTTCGCTTACGCATTTTTGCGCCTCCTTTCAAGGGGTTCTTGCCGGGAAAGACCGCCTCTCGGTGGGGGTTATCAGCCTTTGATGACCCCGGCGTTGTCTTTGATGTAGATCACGCCGGAGATCACCGTTACTACGGCCACTCCCCAGCACAGTACCTGAGTGGTCATGGAAATGAGAAACGCGCAGTCCGGCGGCAGTACCGCAGCAGCAAAGTAGTAGAGTAAAATACATACCATTTGCAGCACGGTCTTCACCTTGCCCCACATGTTGGCGGCAATCACCTTGCTTCCCGCCGCGGCCACCATGCGGATGCCCGCCACGGCGAACTCCCGGAACAGAGTCGCGGCCAGCACCACAGGGCTGCATACCCCGTCCAGCATCATATAGATGAAAGCCGCTGTGGTGAGCATTTTGTCAGCCAGGGGGTCGGCAAACTTGCCGAAATCGGTTTCCAGATGATACTTGCGGGCAATTTTTCCGTCCAGCAGGTCCGTCAGACTGGCCAGGGCAAACAGAACCCCTGCCAGGCCGCACATCAGGCGGCTGAACTCCTCTGTGCCGAATTTAGTCAGCGCGGCAAACACCATGAAGACAGGCACCATTGCCACCCGCAGCAGGGTCAGTTGATTGGGCAGATTCATTTTCATGTGCGTTCTCCTCCCGTTAGGCCAGACTGCCGGTCAGGTCGCCGCTCATACAGTCCTCAATCAGCACCGGCACAAAATGCCCCAGGGCGGGGCGTTTGCCCTTTGCAGTGAAAAAGACCTTTCCGTCCACATCCGGCGCGTCCATATAGGGCCTGCCAAACCAGCACTCGGCGTACCGGTCAAAGCCCTCTACCAGCACCGAAAGAGTCCGGCCAATATAGGCGGCGCTCTTTTCCTCGTTGATGTCCATCTGCATCTCCATAAGGATCTCCGCCCGGCGTTCCTTTTCCTCCTCGTCCACCTGGTCTGGCAGAGTGGCCGCGGGAGTGCCCTCCTCCTGAGAGTAGGGGAAGCAGCCCAATCGGTCAAAGCGCATCTCCTTCACAAACTCCGCCAGCTCTGTAAAGTCCTCCTCGGTCTCCCCAGGGAAGCCGGTGATCAGCGTGGTGCGCAGAATCACCCCCGGCACCTTCTCCCGTATTTTTTCGATGAGGGCAGTCAGCGAGGCCCGGTCTCCCCGGCGGTTCATGGCCTTGAGCACCCGGCCCGAGCAGTGCTGCAAGGGCAGGTCGATGTAGGGCAGCGCCTTTTCCTCCGCCGCCATTACCTCCAACAGCTCGTCGGTAATCGCGTCCGGGTAGCAGTACAGCACCCGCAGCCATTTCAGACTGTCAATTTTTGCCAGCCGCTGCAGCAGCTTTGCCAAAGAGTATTCTCCGTACAGGTCGATTCCGTAGCGGGTGGTGTCCTGGGCAATGAGCACCAGCTCCCGGGCTCCGTCTGCTGCCAGAGCCCGGGCCTCCTGTTCTATGTCCTCCATGGTGCGGCTGCGGTAGCCCCCTCGGATAGAGGGAATGGCGCAGTAGGCGCAGCGGTTGTCGCAGCCCTCGGCAATCTTCAGATAGACGGACCAGCTGGGGGTGGACAGTTCCCGGCCGCCGCACAGAGGCAGCTGCTCCTTGGGCGGAAAGGCCTCTAAGCTGCCCTCGTCCAGCATCTGCTGGATGTACTTGCCAATATCTCCGTTGGCTCCAATGCCAAACACCCCGTCCAGCTCCGGAAGCTCCCTGCGCATCTCCTGCTGGTAGCGCTCCGCCAGACACCCGGTGGCCACCAGCTTTTTAATGCGCCCCTCCTTTTTCAGCAGGGCCAGCTCCAAAATTTCATCAATAGACTCCTTTTTCGCGCTGGCAATAAACCCGCAGGTGTTGACAATCGCCACATCGGCCATGGCTACATCGTCTGCCAGCTCAAAGCCCGCGTCCTTCAGGCTTGCCATCAGCATTTCCCCATCCACCTGGTTTTTGGCGCAGCCCAGGCTGATCATTCCAACTTTCACTGCCATTCTAAATTCCTCCTATGTATTCGCGCGGCCTGCCAGCCGGCGCATGGTGTCAAAAAACAGGTCGGTATAGTCTCCCGCCAGAATCACCCGTTGGCGGGCCAGCCGTTCCCACTCCTCCAAAGAGAACCACCGGGCTCCCGCCGTCTCTCCCTGCTGAAGCTTTACCTGACTGGCAGAGCCGTTCCAGCACAGGGCGTACACGTCCATGAATATGTTCCCGAACTGGCGGCGGTGGAGGAAGCGGAGTTCCTCCTCCCGGGCGGCAATGCCGGTCTCCTCAAACAGCTCCCGCACCGCCCCCTGGCGGCTGGTCTCTCCGGCCAGCACACTGCCGCCGGGGCTTTCCCAGGTGTTGGGGGCTCCGATTTTTTCAGGACTGCGCAGGGTGCAGAGAACCCGGCCCTCCCTGTCGTAAATGGTGATAGCCGCCACCAGACAGAACATCCCGGGCGGCAGGGCCGCGCCCCGTTGGCAGACCCGGCCTGTCCGGTTTCCGGCGCTGTCGTAGACGTCCAGCAGCTCGGCAGAAGCGGGCTTGTCTGCGGGAGCTTCTGTCAGCCTATGTACTCCCGCGTAAAACCGCTCGGTATAGCCAGTGGCGAACAGCTCCCCGGCCCGGGCCTTTTGCTCCCACTGGTCCAGGGGCATCCACTGGGCGGCGTCGGTCTCCCCGGACTGCAGGGTCAGGCTCTCCGCCTTCAAATCCCGGCGCAGGCCGTAGTCGTCCATGTACCAGTCCGGCCCTTTTCTCCGGGCCAGATACACCAGCTCCTCCGGCGCAGCCACGATGCCGGTCTCCTCCAAGAGCTCCCGGGCCGCGCCTTCCCGGCTGGTCTCTCCGGCCAGCACACCGCCGCCGGGGCACTCCCACACGCCGGGGCACAGGGTCTTCTCCCTGCTGCGCCGGGTGAGCAGCACCCGCCCCCGGCTGTCCACCACTGTGACAGTTACCGCCAGATGGTAGTCCCCAGGAGCAAGGGGCTGGCCCCTGGGATGGGTGCGGCCGGTCAACGCGCCGTCAGAGTCGTAAATATCCCAAAGCTCCATTTATTTGACATCCTCCTGCTTCTGTTGATTTTTGGTTCTTCCTGCCGTGGCCTCTGTACGGGCGGGGCTCTGGCGTTTCATCTTATACTTCTTGGGCTTGGGCCTCAAAAGAGTAAGAACGTCCTGGGCCAGGCCGCTGGTTGCCAGCCACATGCTCACCTCGCCCCCCAAAAACAGAATGTACATGCAGAAGAACAGCCAGAACATGAGGATGACCAGAGTCGCCAGACTGCCGTAGATGGAGAAGTTGGAGAAATTTTCTACAAACAGGGAGAAGAAGTAGGAGAACAGCACCCAGCCGCCTGCGCCAAAAGCGGCCCCTGCCAGATTGCAGCGGAATTTCACCCGCCGCCGGGGGACAAAGGTGTACAGCAGAATAAAGAACAAAAACAGCATAACAAAGCTTGCCAGGGACTTGAAATTGATGAGCAGCGCCGCCAGCACCGGCCAACGCTCTTGCAAAAAGCGGTAGAGGGTGGAGCCGAACACCAGCAGCAGCGCCGCCGCAATCAGCACCACGGCCAGCATAATCACATAGACCATGGCCATGAGCCGCAGCATGATATAGTTGCGGGGGGTGTCGGCCTCGTAGATGTGGTCCAGCCCCTTGATGACAGCCACCATGCCCATGGAGGAGGACCACACCGCCATAACCAGGGCGGCGGGCAGTACGGCGGAGGACTCGATGGGGCTGGGAATAATCTCCCCCAGCGCGGCGGAGAAAGCGGCGGGAAGCAGCTCCAGCCCGGCCTCAACCATGCTCAGGCCTGAGGAGAAGTGGATGCGCTGCATCAGGGTGAGCAGAAAAGCCAGAAAGGGGAGGAAGGAGGTGATGAGAAAGAACGCGCTGTGGGCCGCCGAGGAGTCCAGGCGGTGGCGGTTGACCCGGTCAATGAACCAGAGGGCGTGTTTTTTGAGAAAGGGCCACATGAAAGCGCGCCTCCTTTGGGAATAGTTTGAGATATTATAACACGGGAGGGGAGGGATGGTCAAGGCTGAGCTTAGGGAAGGAAACCGGGGGAAACAGCCGCTTTGGCCGCAGGCTCCGGGCCAGGGGAAAAGGGGAAGGAGCCTGTGCCGCCGGCGGGGTTGAGCCGGGCGGTCTCCGGTTTGCCTGAGGTCGGTTTATAAACTCAAAGAAAAATTCAGAGTAGTTTATAAATCTCTTGACAAATTTATAAAGGAAGCTTATAATACATTCACAAGACCAGTATGGTCTGAGGAGAAGATCGAACCACGAAAAAGGGGGGTACTGTTTTTATGGGCCTGGAAATGATTGACGCGGGCTGGCTGTCCATTCTTCCGCCGCTGGTGGCCATCACCCTGGCGCTGCTGACCAAGGAGGTGTACTCCGCTCTGTTTCTGGGGGTGCTCACCGGCATGTGCGTCTACAGTTTTTCTACCGGGGGCAGCCTGCTTCAGGCGGTTACATACGCTTTCCAGATGATGGCCGGAAAAATCGGCGACAACGGGATGATGATCATTTTTCTGGTGCTGCTGGGGTCTTTGGTGGTCATTGTCTCCCGCTCGGGGGGCACTGCCGCCTATGGCCGCTGGGCGGTGCGGCGCATCAAAACCAAGCGCAGCGCCAAGCTGACCACCGCCCTGCTGGGCCTGCTGATTTTTCTGGACGACGGCTTCAACTGCCTGACCGTGGGCACGGTTATGCGGCCTATCACCGACAAGCATAAGATTTCCCGGGAGAAGCTGGCCTATCTGCTGGACGCCACTGCCGCGCCCATCTGCATCATTGCTCCCATTTCCAGCTGGGCCGTAGCTGTGGCCAGCGAGGTGGAGGAGGCCGGAGGCCTGGGGGCCTTTGTACAGACCATTCCCTACAACCTCTATGCTATTCTGACCATTGCCATGGTACTGGTCCTCAGCGCCACCAGCTTTGACTTTGGCCCCATGAAGCGGGCGGAGGCCGCTCCCCAGTACCCTGCCGGGGCGGAGGAGGCCGGCTCTCCCCAGGAGGCCGGCGCTGTGGAGGACGCGGCCCAGCCCAAGGGCACAGTGTGGGACCTGGTGCTGCCCATTGTCACCCTGATTGTCACAGCAATTCTGGGCATGGCCTATGTGGGGGGCTTCTTTGAAGGGGTGGACTTTGCCGTAGCCATTGGCGAAAACCCGGTGGCCGGGCTGACCCTGGGCACCTTTGCCGGGCTGCTGATGGCTCTGGCCCTGTACCTGCCCCGGCGGCTGATGACCATGCAGCAGTTTGTGACCGGCATCATCGACGGCATCAAGACCATGATTCCGGCGTTGACCATTCTGATTCTGGCCTGGGCCCTGGGGGGCGTGTGCCGGGAGATGATTGGCACAGGCAATTTTGTCAGCCAGTTTGTCACCAGCATCCGCCTGCCCATGAGCCTGCTGCCGGCCATTGTGTTCGCGGTGGCGGCGTTTCTCAGCTTCTCCATGGGCACCGCCTGGGGAACCTTCGGCATTCTGCTGCCCATTGTATCCATGCTGTGCGCCGGCGCTGAGGGCGGCGGGGCAGTGCTGATGCCCACCCTGGGCGCAACCCTGGCGGGCTCGGTGTTTGGCGACCATTGCTCCCCCATCTCGGACACGACCATTCTGGCCTCCACCGGGGCCCAGTGCAACCACCTGGCCCATGTCTCTACTCAGCTGCCCTATGCGGTGCTGGTGGCCGGGGTGTGCTTTGTGGGCTATCTGGCGGCGGGGCTGACCAAAAACGCCATTGTAACCATTTTGATCTCTCTGGCAGCGTTGGGGGCGGCATTGGGCGCGGCGGCGTTCATTCAACGGCAGCACAGCGCTGCCGCCGGCCCCCGGCGGAGCAGCTCCGCGGGGTAAGAACAACGGTTTGAAATTTTTAGCTCTGGCTTTTGCCTCCGGGCGTTTGGGTCTGCAAAGCGGACCCAAACGCTGCGGGGGCATTTTGTTTTGCCGCTGCGGCTCAAGGTCTTTGGAAAGGCCCGGGCCGCTGTCTTTTTCGGGAGCGCCGCGCCTCTCGGTCCGCCGGGCAGGCGCTGCCAAATGTGCGAGGCCCTTTGCCGCAAAACAGATTGCGGCAGGCAGAGTCTGTCATTTTTTCATAAGCTCCTTTTCTTTGGGCAGAATATTTCACCGCTTCTCCGATTATAAATAGTCAACAGTACACAGACTCTCACGGAAAGGGGGCGCGCCTTATGGGAACTTTGAAAAAACCATACGCGCTGGTGCGGCTGAACCGGCCTCTGCTTCTGGGGCTGCTGGCGATTCTGTCCCTGCTGGGAGCTCTGGCCGCCATGACCGCCCGGGCCGTCTCTGTCCCCGAGGGGGTGGACCTGCCGGTGGTCATGTACCACGCCGTGCTGAAGGACGAGGCCCGCCACGGCCAGTATGTCATCTCTCCCGCCGAGCTGGAGAACGACCTGCTCTACCTGAAGCGTCAGGGCTACACCACTATCCTTGCCCAGGACCTGATCGCCTATACCCAGGGCGCGGACCTGCCGGAAAAGCCCATTCTTATCACCTTTGACGATGGGTATTACAACAACTACCTCTATGCCTTTGAGTTGGCGAAAAAGTACCATTGCAAGTTTGTGCTCTCACCCATTGGCCGCTGGGCCGACTTTTACAGCGAGACCGGCGAGACCAACGCCTATTACACCCACGCCACCTGGGACCAGCTGAAGGAGATGGCGGACTCGGGCCTGGTGGAGATACAGAACCACAGCTACGACCTGCACCGAACCTCCGGCCCGGTGGGGGTCCAACGCCGACAGGGCGAGAGCGGCGTTCAGTATCAGGCCCGGCTGACAGCGGACGTGATGAAGGCCCAACAGGTCATTGAGGACCACCTGGGCCAGGCTCCGGCCGTGTTTGTCTACCCCTTTGGGGCTGTAAGCCAGGGCACGACGGAGATCATCCGGGGCCTGGGCTTTTCCGCAACCTTCAGCTGCCGGGAGAGAATCAACCGGGTGACCCGGGACCCGGAGAGCCTTTACGACCTGGGGCGGTTTCTGCGGCCCTCGGGAGTGAGCTCTCAGACATTTTTTGAGCAGCAGATGAAGCTGTCATAAACGGAGGTCAATCATGCCGACTATGCCGAAAATCTATCTCAAGCCCTCCTCCCGCCCCCACCGCTATCCCAATGGGGGCGATGAGGCCTATTGGATGCACCGGATTGCCGCCGCTGTAAAAAAGGAGCTGGCGGCGCTCTCGGTGGACTGTGTGCTGGGCGGCGAGCCCCAGGACGACTGCGGCCTGCGACTGACCCTGCGCACCCATGCCGCGCCGGAGGAGATGGAGGCCAAGCTTAAGGGCGTGGAGGTCTTTTACTACTCCTACAGCCCGGCGGCAAAGCGGGCGGCGGAGGTGTTTACCGCCTGCCTGAAGGAGGTGTACCCCGAGCCCCAGCTGGTAGAGGCCGCGCCCACCCCTGCCCGGGAGGAGCTGAGAGAGGCCAGAGTGCCCGCCCTGCTGGTGGAGCTGGGTTATCATGACAACCCCCAGGACGAGGCCTGGCTGGTGAACGGGGTAGAGTCCATCTCCGCGGGCCTGGCCAAGGCAGCTGCCGGCTTTCTGGGGGCGGAGGGGCCATGAGCGCGGCCGGACTGTTGGACAGCTTGAGCGCGGCCCTGTGGGGCTGGCATGTGCTGCTGCTGATTCTGGCTGCGGGAGCCTGGTTCTCTTACGAGAGCTGCTTTTACCAGCTGCTCCACATAGGCCGCTGGCTGCGGGCGGCGTTGGGCAGCTCCGGGAGAAAAGGGGAGCAGGGGGGAGCCACCCGGTTTCAGGCGCTGACAGCGGCGTTGGCCGGGTCCATCGGCACAGGGAATATTGTGGGGGTGGCGGCGGCTCTCACTGTGGGCGGGCCGGGGGCGTTGTTCTGGATGGGAGCCTCGGCAACCCTGGGCATGATGACTGTCTTTGCCGAGAACTACTTTGCCGCCCGCTGCCGGGAGGCGGGACGGCCTGCCGGTCAGCATAACCGGAGCAGGCAGGGGGGACGGCGCCCAGCGGGGCCGCTGCATTACATAGAACGGGCGGGGCGGTTTGGCGGAGCCCTGGCGGCGGTGTATGCCCTGGGGTGCTGTCTGTCCTCGCTGGGTATGGGCAATATGGCCCAGATGAACGCCTTTGCCGCCGCCTGTCAGGGCCTGGGACTGCCCGCCCTGCCGGTGGCCCTGGGGGCGGGAGTGCTGGTGTTTTTTGTGGCCCGGGGCGGGCTGGGCTTTGCGGTGAAAATCACGGAAAAGCTGGTGCCCGCTATGACCCTGCTGTTCTTCGCCGCGTCCCTGGGGACGCTCTGGGTGCACCGGGCCAACCTGCCGGCTGCGGTGGGGTCGGTTTTTCAAGGGGCCTTTTCCCTGCGGGCCGGGGCCGGAGGGACGGCGGGCATGCTCATCGCCATGAAAGCCGGGGTGTCCCGGGGGGTGTTCACCAATGAGGCGGGGCTGGGCAGCTCGGCCTTTGCCTATGAGGAGGTCCGGGGGCACAGCCCGGAGGAGCTGGGCTGTCTGGGGATTTTTCAGGTGTTTGCGGACACCCTTGTCATGTGTACGGTGACAGGGCTGTGCATTCTGTGCAGCTGTCCCCCCCAGGGACTGGAAGGGGCGGAGCTGACCTTTTATGCCTACCGCTCTGCCCTGGGGGACCTGGGGGGCTGGGCGGTGAGCCTGTGCACGGCGTTGTTTGCCCTGGCGACCGTGGTGGCCTGGTGCTGCTATGGCCGGGAGGGGCTGCTCTACCTGACAGGAGGCCGGGGAAAGACGCTGTACGGCCCCCTGGCGGCGGCTGCGGCAATGATTGGGTGTGCCGCGCCGGTGGGGGCGGTGCTGCAGGTGGGAGACGCTTTCAACGGGCTGATGGCGCTGCCCAATGTAGCGGCGTTGTTCTGGCTGGCGGCACAGGCCGCAAACCGCCGGAAAGCAGAAAGTGGAGGGAAAAAAGTTCTTGAGGATTCTTGAGAGACTTCTTTCAAGAAGGCTTCTTCGGCTTCATCCCGACACCGGTGTCAGCTTGCAGCCGTTAACCACAAAAGATGCGGCGCAGTCAGCAATGACCCGAGGCAGAGGTTTGCATCCATAACGCAGAGGGCAAAGCTGTACTGCCACACGCGGTGTTGGTGACAAAGTCGACCGGCAGACCACCCGGACCCGGCAATATCAAAGGCTGTAGCTCTACCCTGGCAATACCAAGAGCTCTCTGCGTCTGCGGCGAATTGAAAAGTCCTGCCAGTCCCCGCATAAGAAAAGAGGAACTGCGAAGTGAGTACAATCAACTGGCGAGCCGCTTGTACCCGGCAAATTTGGGGGAGACGCCCCACATATGAAGCCTCTGCCCGCGGCAAACAGAGGATCGCAGTGGACGCCCTTGCCCAGCTGAGGCAGCCAGAGGGACGTTCCGGCAAAACGATGCAGGCCGGTGGACGTCTGCCCGTCAGTCTGCGCGGCTGGCACAGGAGCTCTCCCGCCAGACGGCGGGTTTCCCCTGCCGCCTGTCAGACAGAGGGGAACCAGGCCCCGGCCCTGTGAGCCAGCTACAAAAAAAAGACTGGTAATTTCCAGGAGTTTATGGTAAAATAAATAAAAAGACCTCACCAATCCACAGGAAGGGGAAATTCATTATGAAACTGATCCTGGCTATTGTAAGCAACGACGACAGCGGAGCCGTGTCCTCCGCCCTCACCCGTGAGGGCTTTTCCGTCACCAAGCTGGCCACCACCGGCGGCTTTCTCATGGCGGGCAACACCACCTTCATCTCCGGCGTGCAGGACGAAAAGGTAGATGAGGTCATTGGCATTATCGCCAAGTACAGCAGCCGCCGCACCCAGATCGTCCCCCATTCCTCTACCATGGAGGTGGGCATGTATTCCTCCTTCCCGGTGGAGGTCACGGTGGGAGGCTCCACGATCTTTGTGCTCAATGTGGACCGCTTTGAGAAGGTCTGATGGAATTTCCCGGCTTTTTAGGGAATAAAAGGGGAAAAGAGGCCTTGAACGCCGCGTTTTCCACGGGGCGTTTTCCCCATGCGGTCATTTTGCAGGGAGACCCAGGCACAGGGCGGCATACCCTGGCCCGGCTGCTGGCTCAGGCGCTGGTGTGCCGGGACAGAGAACATGCCCCCTGCGGGGTCTGTCCCAGCTGCGTCCGGGCCCAGGCGGGCAGCCACCCGGACATCCGCAGCTTTGCGGGCAGCGGCGCTTCAGGCAGTCTGACAGTGGAGACGGTGAAGGCGATGACAGAGGACGCCAGCCGTTCCCCTCTGGAAGCGGAGCTGCGGGTCTGTCTGGTAGACATAGGGGACAACACCCTGCCCGCGGCCCAGAACAAGCTGCTTAAGCTGCTGGAGGAGCCCCCTGGAAACACGGTGTTCCTGCTCATCTGTAAAAACGCCCGGTCGCTGCTGGAGACCATTCGCTCCCGGGCACAGATTGTCACCCTGACGCCCCCGGCTTTGGAGGAGGCAGCGGACTGGCTGGTCAAAAACCAGGGCGCAGACCCCAAGGGGGCCCGGGAGCTGGCGACGCTCTGCGGGGGCAACCTGGGCCAGATGCAGGCCGAGGTCCAGGAGGGCGGGGCGGGCAAGGCCTTTGGTATTGCCCAAGAAATGGTAAAGGCCTTGCTTTCGCCGGGGGGACATCCCCTGCTGAAGGCCTCCGCTCCCTTGCTGAAGGACCGGGCCCTGTGCCGGGCGGTGCTGGCCCGGCTGACGGTGATTTTCCGGGACGCCTGCGTCCTGCGGTATGGGGAGGGCCCTGTGCTGGGGGGCGCGCCGGAGCTGGCCCAGCGGCTGTGCGCCCTGCCGGCCCGGCGGCTGGTCCGTCTGCCGGAGCTGACCGAGGAGTACAGCCGCCGGCTGGACCGCAACGCCAACAGCGCGTTGCTGGTCACCTGCCTGTGCGCCCAGCTGCGGGCCGGGTAGGGGAGGCTGCAAGAAAAATATTGGAAGAACCCAGGAGTAGATTCAAACATGGCAGAAGTGATAGGCGTGCGCTTCAAAAGCACGGGCAAGGTATATTATTTTGACCCCTGTGGGGAGAGGCTGAGCCGGGGCGATATGGCGATTGTGGAGACCACCCGGGGGGTGGAGTGCGGCGAGGTGGCCATGGAGAACCGGGAGGTCCGGGACACGGCCATTGTGCAGCCTCTGCGCAAGCTCATCCGCCGGGCCACCCCCGAGGACCTGCGGCAGGTGGAGGAGAACCACCGCAAGGAGAAGTCCGCCTTCAAGGCCTGCGAAAAGCGCATTGCCGCCCGGGGCTTGGAGATGAAGCTGGTAGAGGTGGAGTACACCTTTGACAACAGCAAGATTCTCTTTTACTTTACTGCCGACGGCCGGGTGGACTTCCGGGAGCTGGTGAAGGACCTGGCGGGTATGTTCCGTACCCGCATTGAGCTGCGGCAGATTGGTGTGCGGGACGAGGCCAAAATGCTGGGCGGCATCGGCATCTGCGGACGGCCCTTCTGCTGCGGGTCGTTTTTGGGAGGCTTTCAGCCAGTGTCCATCAAAATGGCCAAGGAGCAGGGGCTGTCTCTGAACCCGGTGAAAATCTCTGGGGCCTGCGGGCGGCTGATGTGCTGCCTGAAATATGAGCAGGAGGCCTACCAGGACCTGCTGCGCACCACTCCCAAGGTGAACGCCATTGTCACCACGCCGGAGGGCAAGGGCGTGGTCATTGACCAGAACCTGCTGACCCGAAAGCTGACCGTCCGCCTGGACAAGGACCCGGAGGGCGCGCCCAAGGTGTTTACAGCGGACCAGGTGAAGGTGCTGCGGGACGGCCGGGTGAAGCTGGACAAGCAGGAGCTGGAGCAGCTGAAGAAGCTGGAACAGTAAACCGCAAAGCAAAAAGGAGCCGGGAGGGGACGCCCCCTTGGGCTCCTTTTGCGTTTTCAGCCTGCCGGGAGGGACGGGTCTGCCCCGTCGGGAGGCGGTGGGGTGGGGGTGTCTGCCCGATACCACTCCTTGGTGGCGTCGTCCCGCTGCACCGGGCACTGGCGGCTGCGCAGCAGCTGGCACAGCTGATACACGTCCACCCAGATTTCCCCGTTGCCCTCCTTCTGGCTCTCGTCAAAGATAATTTGCAGGCCGTAGTGCAGGTGGCTTTGCTCAATGCCGTTGACATTCTCTTTGGCGCTGTAGCCTGTGCGCCCCACATAGCCAATCACGTCCCCGGCCTCCACGGTTTTGCCCACAGCCAGCCCCTGGGCAAAGGGCCGGTCCTTGCGCAGGTGGGCATAGTAGTGGTAGCGCAGGCCGTCGGCGCTGCGTATGCCGATCCGCCAGCCGCCGTACTGGTTCCAGCCCAGATTTTCCACCACCCCGCCCTCCACGGCAATCACCGGGGTGCCCACTGCGGCCATCATGTCATGCCCCAGGTGCCGGCGGCGGTAGCCATATTCCCGGCTGACCCCAAAGTCGTCGTAGTCGCTGTAGGGGAAGGTTTTGGCAATGGGGGAGTAGGCGGTGAGGCCGTAGCACAGCTCCGGGCCGTTTTCGGCAGACTGGGTATACTCCCCGGCAAACCCGCCCAAAACCGCGCCGTAGGCCTCCCGATAGTAGGAAAAGGAGGCCAGCTGGGTAAGGTCCTCTCCGCTTTTTACCAGCTCAGCGGCCTTTTCCAGATCGCTGTCCCGGTAAAGAGAGAAGTCACCCCCATATTTTGCCGCCAGATAGGCCAGCAGGTCCAGCCAGCTCACATGGCCCTGGTCCGAGCCATAAGAGGCGGCGTCCAGGTCCAGCGCCTGTCGGAGCACAGAGGCAGGCACGTCAAAGTCTACCCACTTGATAAAGTCCTTTTTCTCCTGAGAGGCAGCGGCCAGGGCCCGGCCCAGCACAGGAATGAGGGCAAGGAGGAGCAGCGCGGCAATCAGGGCAGGCGCGGCGGTTCGGGCCTTGAGCTTGCAAGTAAAAAACATAGCTTTCCCCCGCTTTCTGTTTCCAGTTTCATTGGTATGCAGGGGAAGGGGGAAATATTTTTGTTTTTCTGTCAGGCGGAGGCGGAGCAGCAGAAACCCTTCCGGCAGGAGGCATCCTGGCCGGACAGAATCAATCTCCCCTGCGCGAAGGGGAGAATCGCTCCTCAGATATTCAGAATATTGCGGCAGCCTTCCACAGAAAATATCACCGGCTGACAACGCGGTAATGAGAACAGTCAAAAGAGAAGGGAGCGTTGAGCCGCGCAGGGCAAAGACTGAAAAAAGTACAGCTTCCCCAGATTTATGCGGTGTTTTGCCCTATGCAACCGCTGGTTGACACATTTCAAGCCCCGCGTTCTTGCGCCGCAACCGGCCGGCGCCTTACAATAGAGGCAAACCAACAAGGAGGATATCAGTATGAACGGTATGAGCACAACAGACATTGGGGAGCGCATCCAGACCCTGCGCAAGGCGGGAGGGCTCTCTCAGGAGGAGCTGGCCGGCCGGACAGGGGTCTCCCGCCAGGCGGTAAGCAAGTGGGAGAGCGGCCAGAGTATGCCGGAGCTGGATAAGCTCCTGTCCCTCAGCGAGCTGTTCGGGGTGTCCGCCGACTATCTCCTCAAAGGCACAGAGCCTGAGAAAAAGGGGATGGACAGCCGCCTTGGCAGCAGGGTGCTCTATGTGGCCTCCACCGCGTTTATTTTTATTGGGCTGTTCTGCGGGTTTGCCGCGTGGTATGAGAACCAGACCCCGGCGGAGATTTTCGGAGCCATGTGCGTTCAGGCTCTGGGCCTGGCGGGGTATTTCATCGGCCGGGCGCTGTCCGGTCAGCGGCCCGCCTTTGCTATCAAATGGCTGAATCTGCTGGGGCTGACCTTCATGCCCTGCTCGATACTGGCGGGGGTGTTCTTTCTGGGGGCGCTCACGCCCTATCCTGTGGATATCCGCCAGATGGCGGTGTTTGCGGCGTTGTACCTAGCAGTGGCGGCGGGAGGCTTTTGGCTGCTGCGGCGCAGAAGAGGTTGAGCGGGAGGCCAAGGGGCGGACCCTTTTGGCCAGCTTCTACCCCAAAATTTGCAGAGCTGCTTACAGCGCTGATGTGTCATTGCGCACTTTACGAATTTTCAGCTTAGAAAATGGCAAAGGGCCTGGGCAAACGCAGATGGGAACTCACCCTAAGACCGGTAAGAGCTTGGACATGTCAGCCTCCGTCTCGCATCCATAGGGTTACAAACTATATTTTCTCTTGCAAAACCTCTGGGGTCATGCTATTCTATATGGTAAGACTGAAGGAGGTGCGTGGGATGGAGAATCAGATTTTGCGGGTCTCGCTTTTAGGAGGACTGCGTTTTGACTATGGAGAGAACCATGTGGACGATACCAGCGGCCACTCGAAAAAGATATGGCTGCTGCTGGCCTATCTGGTGTGCATCCGGGGCCGGGCGGCCTCCCGTGAGGAGCTGGCTGGGCTGCTCTGGCCAGAGGATAAACGTCCCACAAACCTGACCAATGCCATGAAGACCACCCTTTTTCGGGTGCGGGCCAGCCTGGAACAGCTGTATGAGGGGGCGGGGCACCAGCTGGTGCTCTCCCAGGAGTCGGGCTATGCCTGGAACACGGAGCTGCCCCTGCTGCTGGACGTGGACGAGTTCCGGTCCCTGTGCGCCTCCCGGGGGGAGCGTCAGCTGGAGGACTGGCTGCAGGCGGCGGAGCTGTTTGGCGAGGGCTTTCTGCCCAAGCTGCGGGAGAATCCCTGGGCGGCGGAGACCGCCGCTCAGCTGCGGAGGCTTTATATAGAGACTGTGCTGGGAGCGCTGCCTCTGCTGGAGGAACGCCGCCGGTGGAAGGACGCCGCAGAGCTGTGCCGGGAGGCCATTCTGCGGGACCCTCTCAACGAGGAGCTGTACTGCCGGCGCATGTCCGCGCTGCTTCGCATGGGGGAAAACCGGGCCGCTGCGCTGGTTTATGAGGACATGAACCAGTTCTTTCTGTCTCAGGCAGGCGCTCTGCCAGGCGAGGAGGCCCAGACCATTTACCGCCGGGCGGTCAGCGGGGTGAGCAGCGGGGCAGTGGCCTCGGCGGCGATTGTGGACCAGCTCTCGGAGGGAACGCCCTCCGGCGCGTATTTTTGCGAATACGATGTGTTTCGGGCCATTTACCGGCTGCAGGTGCGGGACTCTGCCCGGAGCGGGGAGGAGACCAGTCTGGCGGTGCTGACGGTGGTGCACAAATATGGGGGCGAGCTGAACCGCCGGAGCCTGGACCTGGTGATGGGCAATCTCCTGCGGCTCATCCCGGAGCTGCTGCGCCACGGGGACGCGGTGGCCCAGTGCAGCGCGTCCCAGTATGTGCTTTTGCTGCCCCGGGCAGGCTTTCAGGATGGCCGGGAGGTATGCAGGAGAATCAGCCGTGCCTTTGCCCGCCAGTATCCCCACTCTCCGGCCACCCTGCAAGTGACCGTATGCCCCCTGAAGCCCGGCGAACAAGTGCCCGTCCCCGTTGACGACCCTACGCCGGCGTGAGGCTGAGGTGGCGAAGCCAATACATAGGCACAGCCAATGCGGGCGGCTGGGCCTATGGTCGTGGTTTGCGACAGTGGTAGGCGGCTGGGCTTTTATTGTCGAGGTTTGTGACAGCTGCGGACAACAGGCTTTTTGAGCCAGTGTGACCGGTGGGCGCTGGGGTTGTGGCCCCGGGCTTTTCAGGCTGTGCTTGGGGACATTACATCTGACAGAGTAATTGCATATCATGAAAAAGAGAATCACCCGGCGGTGACTCTCTTTTTTTGATGGAATGATTGTAAACGGCTTCAGCTCTTGATCAGCTTTTCTCCGTCAAACAGGAACGCGCCCCGGGCGCAGCCGGTTTTGCCTCCCGCCAGCAGGTGCTTTTTAAAGGCGCGCTGCATCCGGGTTTTCTCCGGCAGCTCTGCCGGGGCCTTCTCCGCCTCTGGCCCAAACACCCGCCAGGCGTCGTCAAAGCTGCTGTCCTCTGTCTCCAATATGGCAAAATCGTCCATAAAGCTCACAATATTGGAGTCCTCCGGCAGCGCCTTCCGATACCCCGGGTACAGCAGCCAGGAGTGGCACACAAACACCGCGGGCCCGCCCTTCAGCCTGTCCTGGAAAAATTCATAGGCCAGCTTGTAGGAGGCCAGCCGGGCGGCGGCGTCAAAGAGCTCGCCGCTGGAGGGAATGTGAATGTTCAGCACCTGGTCCCCGGGGTTTACCCTGTGCCCGCCCAGCGTAACCGCCGGGCCCCGGTAGGAGATGACCTCATACTCCAGCCGGCCCAGCTTGAAAATGTCCAGCCGGTAAAAAATGGGGTACCAGAAGGCCACAAAGGTGCCCCAAACCCCCTTGTTCTCCTTGCATTCCAGGGTCTTGTAGCACAAGTCGCTGAAGGTGTCGAAGAACACCTGGTCAGCAATGCCCGCCTCTTGGTAAGCCTGGTAGGCCTTCTCAGCGGCCAATGCCAGAAACAGCCCCCACACGGTGTAGACGCTTACGCCGGAGTGCGCCGCCATCTCGTCGATCAGGGGGGCGGTGAGCTGGGTATCAAAATCATTCTCATAGTAAAAGGAGATGGTCCCGGCCATCTCCTCCGGGTCAATCTGTCCGGCAGCAGCCCGGTAGGCCTCCTGGGCCTCCTGGGGGAAGCCGGTTTTTTCCATTAGAAGCTGCAAAAAATTCAGGTTCATAGGGTTACTCCTTGTTTGTTTTGGTGTTGTGTGGGTTGAACAGACCTGTGGGCGCATGTCTGCGAAGCATAAAGGCGCAGAGACTTCTTCCGCCGAAAGCAGGCCAGCGCATGGGCCTTTCATGACCCGCACGGACTTCCGGTCCCGCTTTCAGGCATTGCCGGGGGCAGGCTGGGCGCGGTTTCCGCGGGCCAGCTTCTCTGTGTCCAGAATCAAGGTCACCGGGCCGTCGTTCTCCGCCAGAATCCGCATGTCTGCGCCGAACTCTCCGGTGGTCACCGGCAGGCCCAGGTCCCGCAGGGCGCTGACAAAGCGTTCGTAAAGAGCCTCCGCCTCTCCCGGAGGCGCGGCCAGGTCAAAGGAGGGACGCCGTCCCTTCCGGCAGTCGCTGCCCAAGGTGAAGTTGGAGATGACCATTACCTGGCCCCCCACGTCGGGCAGAGCCCGATTCATCTTCCCCGCCTCGTCTGAAAACACCCGCAGGCCCCAGAGCTTTTCGGCCAGCAGCTGGGCCTGGGCAGGGCTGTCTCCCCGCAAAACGCCCAGAAAGACCAGCAGCCCGGGCCCGGTAGAGCGGGTCTCTGCTCCGTTGATGACGAGGTTGGCGGACAGCACACGTTGTACCACAGCGCGCATGGGGGCACATCCTTTCCCAATGGTTCTGGCAAAAGCCTGCCCATATTATAACAACAAATCTCGCTTTTGTCCATGACAGTGTGCAAGGAAAGGAGAAAAATTTACCGGCCGGATGGGAGCGCGCCTAGCGCGGGAAATAACAGGCTAGCGCAGATATTGTCACTCCTTTCAACAGGCGGCTTGCCAGAAATTCAGCAGCCTTGTGGGGGTGCTTCCATATCCAGCCGTGCCCTTTGTACCCTGCCCGAAAAAATAACTATTGACATTTCCGGCTTTTGGGTTTACAATTTGGTTAGCTAAAGATAACTTGAAGTTTTTTGTGTTATATTGTGTTATATTTTTATAATCAGTTTTATAATAGAGTTAGGAGTGGTTAACTATGACCTTGCTGGACGCGCCTGCCGGTTCCCGGTGCCTGGTGCAGGCGCTGGACCTGCCCATGGAGCTCTCCCGGCGGCTGGAAGCCCTGGGTATGATAACAGGCAGTCAGGTGAATGTACTGCGCAAAAAGCGGCGGGGGGCCATGATCATCACGGTGCGGGGCACTCGCTTTGCGGTGGGAATGCAGATTGCCAGGCACATCACGGTAAAGGAGGAGAAGTGAATGGCGGGAGAAATTGCCATCGGCTTTGCAGGCAACCCCAACTGCGGCAAAACCACCCTGTTTAACGCCTATACCGGCGCGAACCTGAAGGTGGCCAACTGGCCCGGGGTAACGGTGGAGAAAAAAGAGGGGCGTTTTCAGTTTCACGACAGCGAGTACCGGCTGGTGGACCTGCCCGGAGCCTACAGCCTGACCTGCTACACCATGGAGGAGCAGGTGACCCGGCAGTACATATTGAGCGACGAGGTGGATGTGATCATCGATGTGGCGGACGCCTCGGCCCTGCAAAGAAACCTCTATCTCACCCTGCAGCTCATCGAGCTGGGCAAGCCGGTGATTCTGGCCCTGAACATGATGGACATTGTGGAGAAGCGGGGCATGGAGATTGACACCCACCGTCTGCCTGAGATGCTGGGCATCCCGGTCATTCCTGTGTCTGCCCGGCGGAAAACCGGGCTGGACATTCTCATGCACGCGGCGGCCCACCATGTGGGAAAGCCCTCTGACGTGCCCCTGATCCACCACCACGGGGGAGAGGGCGGCGTCACCCGCAGCACCCGCGGGGCGCGTCATAAGCACCAGCACCACGCAGAGTACGCGATGGTCTACAGCGACCTGATTGAGGATAAGATCGACCAGCTAATCGATGAGCTGCAGGCCCGCTACCCCGGCCTGCAAAATTACCGCTGGCACGCCCTCAAGCTGCTGGAGGGGGACCGGGAGCTGCTGGAGAAGTACCCGGTGAACCGGCCTGACGTGCTGGACCGGAGCTATGAGCAGGACATTATCAACCAGAAGTATGACTTTATCGACGAGATCATCCAGGAGGTGGTGGTCAACCGGGAGGAGCGCAGCGCGGTTACCGACAGGGTTGACAATCTGCTGACCCACCGGCTGTGGGGGCTGCCTGTGTTTCTGCTGATTATGGCGGCAGTGTTCTTCCTCACCTTCACAGTGGGCGACTGGCTCAAGGAGTATTTCCAGCTGGGGCTGGACTGGTTCTCGGCAGGGACCCTCCACTGGCTGGAAGCCTGGCAGGTGGCCCCCATGCTCACCTCTTTGATTGTGGACGGCATCATCACCGGGGTGGGGGGCATTCTCACCTTTTTGCCCAACATTATCATTCTGTTTCTGGCCCTGGCCTTTTTGGAGGACAGCGGCTACATGGCCCGGGTGGCCTATGTGATGGACGGCATTATGGGCAGGCTGGGTCTGTCTGGCCGGGCGTTCATCCCTATGATTCTGGGCTTTGGGTGCAGCGTGCCGGCCATCATGGCCTCCCGCGCGCTTGAGAACCGGCGGGACCGGTACAAGACCATGCTGATCACGCCCTTTATGTCCTGCAGCGCCCGGCTGCCCATTTATGTGCTGTTCTCTGAGATGTTCTTTGCAGACCACGCCATGCTGGCGGCCTACTCCATGTATGTGCTGGGGCTGGTGGTGGCGGTGCTGTGCGCCTTTGTCATGGGGCTGCTGGAACGGGGAAGGAAACGCCAGGGCAATGCCCTGCTCATTGAGCTGCCGGAGTACAAGGCCCCCAGCGCCCACACCATTTTCATCTATGTCTGGGAGAAGGTGAAGGACTATCTCAGCCGGGCGGGCACCATCATCTTTGTGGCGTCCATCCTGATGTGGGGGCTGTTGAACTTTGGCCCCTCAGGCTATACCGGCGGCGACATGGCGGACACCTTCGGCTCGCTGCTGGGCAAGGGGCTGACACCCTTCTTCGCGCCGGTGGGCCTGGGCTACTGGCAGATTGTGGTGGCGCTGATCGCGGGGGTGTCTGCCAAAGAAGTAGTGGTTTCCAGCTGCGCGGTGCTGTTCAGCGTAAATAATGTAAACTCGGCAGCGGGCATGGCAAGCCTGTCGGCCATTCTCAGCGGCATGGGCTTTGGCCCGGCCAACGCTTTGGCGCTGATGACCTTTTCGCTGCTGTATATCCCCTGCGCGGCTACCCTGGCCACCATCAAAAAAGAGACAGGAAGCTGGCGGTGGATGCTGGGGGCGGCGGCGTTCCAGGTGGCGGTGGCGTGGCTGGTGAGCTTTGTGGCATACCGGGCGGCGCTGCTGGTGATGTAGGGGGGCTGCGGAAGCAGGCTTTGGCGGGCTGGAAATTTCTCCCCTGGCATAAGACTTGCATTTTTCCTTTTCTTGTGTTATGATAATCCAGCCCCTACATAGGGCGCAACCGTAGAACTTGTACCGATAAAGGAGGGACCCAGATGTCACCGCAAATGGTAGAACTGCACGACGTGGACGTACCCGCTTTTCTGAAAGTGCTGGACAGCTGCGA
Organism: Acutalibacter sp.; assembly: GCF_056800975.1. Taxonomy (NCBI): domain Bacteria; kingdom Bacillati; phylum Bacillota; class Clostridia; order Eubacteriales; family Acutalibacteraceae; genus Acutalibacter; species Acutalibacter sp. Next base: position 18,244 of record NZ_JBQISV010000002.1, on the reverse strand, counting down.
GGGCGAGGTGTACCTGATGACCCGTGACGGCGACCGCCTGAACCTGAAAAGCAAGCTCTGCCAGCTGGTAGGGCTCACCGCCCTGATTGAGGGCGGCAAGATCGCCGAGGCCTTTGTGATGTGCGAGCGTGAAACCGACGAGTCGAAGCTGTTCCGCTTCAACCTGTACAAGAAAGGCGTGGAGGAGGACAGCTAGGTCCTCGGGGAAAAAACAGAGTGCAAAAGGCCGCTTCCCGAAGGAGGCGGCTTTTTTTGCCCGGACCGGCAGACCAGCCTATGGCGCAAATGTAAATAAAATGTGGCTATTGTTGCAATCTGTGTGCCGGACGTGGTATAATGTCCAGGTATAGGCAGAAATATCGAGATGAGAGGTTCGCGTATGGCAAACAATATATTGACAAAGCTTTTTGGAAATTACAGCAAGCGGGAGCTCAAGCGCATTCAGCCCCTGGTGGACCAGGTGCTGGGCCTGGAGGACCGCTACCGCAAATTGTCTGACGCAGAGCTTAAGGCAGAGACCCCCCGCTTCCGCCAGCTGCTGAAGGAGGGCAAGCCCCTGGACAGCATCCTCCCCGAGGCCTTTGCCGCCTGCCGGGAGGCCATGGACCGGGTGCTCAGCAAGCGGCTGTTTCCGGTGCAGGTTCAGGGCGGCATTATTCTGCACCAGGGCCGCATTGCCGAGATGAAGACCGGCGAGGGCAAAACCTTTACCCTCGCCCTGCCCGCCTATCTGAACGCCCTCTCCGGCCAGGGGGTGCATATTGTCACGGTCAACGAGTACCTGGCCAAGTACCAGGGTGAGATGATGGCCCGGGTGTTCAACTTTATGGGCCTTACCGTGGGCCTTGCCATGACCGGCATGACGCCCCAGGAGAAGCAGCAGGCCTATGCCTGCGACATCACCTATGGAACCAACAATGAGATGGGCTTTGACTATCTGCGGGACAATATGGTCATTTATAAGGACCGCAAGGTGCAGCGGGGCCACCACTATGCCATTGTGGACGAGGTGGACTCCATTCTCATCGACGAGGCCCGCACGCCCCTGATTATCTCCGGCCAGGGGGAGAAGGCCGACGACCTGTATCAGCGGGCCAACGCCCTGGCCCGGGGCCTGAAGCTGGTGCGGGTAAAGGAGACCGACCAGAAGGAGGACAACGACGAGCTCTACGCGGAGTATGACTATATTGTCAACGAAAAGCTGAAAACCTGCTCCCTCACCCGCCGGGGCGTCAAGCGGGCCGAGGAGTTCTTCGGCCTTGAGAACCTCACCGATCCGGACAATATCCGCATCCAGCACCATGTGAACCAAGCCATAAGGGCCTGGGGCATTATGCACCGGGACCAGGACTATGTGGTGAAGGACGGCGAGGTCATTATTGTGGACGAGTTCACCGGCCGCCTGATGTACGGCCGCCGGTATAATGAGGGCCTGCACCAGGCCATTGAGGCCAAGGAGGGGGTAGAGGTGGCCCGGGAGAGCAAGACCCTTGCCACCATCACCTTCCAGAACTATTTCAGAATGTACGAAAAGCTCTCCGGCATGACGGGCACCGCCCTTACCGAGCAGGAGGAGTTCTCTGAAATCTACCGGCTGGACGTGGTGGAGATTCCCACCAACCGGCCCATGATTCGGGAGGACTGTGCCGATGTGGTCTACAAAACGGCCCAGGCCAAGTACCAGGCAGTAATCAATGACATTGTGGAGCATCATCAGACAGGCCAGCCTGTGCTGGTGGGCACTGTCACCATTGAAAAGTCGGAAATGCTCAGCAAAATGCTGAAGGCCCGGGGCGTGAAGCATGAGGTCCTCAACGCCAAGTTCCATGAGAAGGAGGCCCAGATTGTGGCCCAGGCCGGCCGCAAAGGGGCGGTGACCATTGCCACCAACATGGCCGGCCGGGGCACGGATATTCTGCTGGGGGGCAACGCGGAGTTTATGGCCAAGGCCGAAATGCGCAAAAAGGGCTACACAGAGGAGCAGCTGGTGGAGGCCACTGCTTTCAGCGCCACAGAGGACCAGGAGATTCTGGACGCCCGGGAGGAGTTTGCCAGGCTCAACCGGGAGTATGAGGCCCAGATCGCCCCGGAGGCCCAGGAGGTCAAAAGGCTGGGCGGCCTCTATATTATCGGCACCGAGCGCCACGAGAGCCGCCGGATTGACAACCAGCTGCGGGGCCGGGCGGGCCGCCAGGGGGACCCGGGCAAGAGCCGGTTTTACATTGCTTTGGAGGACGACCTGATGCGCCTGTTCGGGGGCGAGCGGCTTTCGGCCATGATGGATAAGCTGCGCATTGACGATGACATGCCTATTGAGGCGGGCATGGTCAGCAACTCCATCGAGGGGGCCCAGCGCAAGGTGGAGAGCCGGAACTTCGGCATACGCAAAAATGTTTTGCAGTATGACGAGGTGATGAACAACCAGCGGCAGATTGTCTACGGCCAGCGGGACCAGGTGCTGGACGGGGAGGACATGAAGCCCGCCATTATGAAAATGATAGAGGAGGCCATTGAGGCCAATGTGAAGCGGTATCTGCCTGAGAATGTCCCCCATGACGACTGGGACCTGGACGGCCTGCGGGAGCACTACATGGGCTGGCTCATCGGGGAGGATGACCTGAGGTTCACCCAGCGGGAGATTGAGGACCTGGAACCGGAGTATGCCAAAAAGGTGGTGTGGGAGAGAGCCCAGGCCCTGTATGAGGAGAGAGAGCAGGCCTTTACCGCCCCCGTGATGCGGGAGGTGGAGCGGGTTGTCATGCTGAAGAATGTGGACCGGGAGTGGATGGACCACATCGACGCTATGGAGCAGCTTCAGGACGGCATCCGCCTGCGGGCCTATGCCCAGCAGGACCCGGTGGTGGAGTACCGTTTAGAGGGCTTTGACATGTTCGACGCCATGATCGACTCCATCCGGGAGAACACGGCAAAGGATATTCTCACTGTGCGGCTGCGCACCCCGGAGGCTCCCCAGCGGGAGCAGGTGGCCAAAGAGACCAGCGCCGGCGCGGCCACAGACGGCACGGTGAAAAAGCAGCCCCAGAAAAAGGCCAAAAAGCCGGGCCGCAACGACCCATGCCCCTGCGGCAGCGGCAAAAAGTATAAGAAATGCTGCGGCCGGGACGAGTGAGGACAGAGGAGGAGACCATGAGACGAGGTAAAAAGCAGGGGGCTTTGGGGGCTGTGCTGGCAGTGTGCCTGGCCCTGACCCTGGCTCTGAGCGGCTGCGAGCTGCTGCCCTCAGACGATTATGTGGATTATGACGTGTCGGCCTATATTCAGGCCCTGCTGGACAGCAGCTATCACAACTCCCATGACAGGTATATTGTGCTGGCCCAAACCGACCTGGCCGGCGCCCAGGTCAACAATAGCTCTACAGTAGAGAACGCCGCGGTGCATTTTTGCAACGCCTACAATCTCTCCCCCACCGAGGGGCAGCTGACGGAGCTGCAGCAGATTATGTCCCAGGTGTTGATGGCCGCCCAGTACACGGTGAAGGATGAGAGCCGGACCGACAAGGGATATTATATTGAGGTGGAGGTCACCCCGGTGATTACCCTGGCTGGGCTGGAGTCGGAGTTTGCCGAGCTGCGCACCCAGGCCCAGGACGAGGCCGATGCGGCCAACAACACAGCCACCCCGACCCCAGAGCCCGAGGAGGACAACGGGGAAGACGAGTGGGGAGAAGAGGATGAATGGGGAGAGGAGGAGGAGCCCACCCCCACCCCGGCGCCTACTCCCGAGCCTGTCAAGGTGGACGCTCACGAGCTGTATGTGGGCAAGGTGATTGAGCACTGCCGGGGGCGGCTGGCCCAGATGGAGTATCAGTCCTCGCCGGTGACCATTGCTCTGGACATCCGGCAGACGGACCAGGGCGAGCTGCAGCTGGACATGAACCAGATTGAGGACATCGACAAGACGGTGCTGCTGTTCAAGCTGACATAAGGCGTTTTGCGCTGTATTTGCCGGCGGCAAGCCCTCTGCTGTCTGACATCCGGTCAAAGGCGCGGCCGGCGAGGGCAGAGGGCTGCGCCTGGCAGCAGCGTTCGCCAAGCGAGCCCGCAGAAGGCTGTCAGGCGTTCCACTTGGCAGCGTCAGGCGGGAGGACCGCAAATTTTCTTGTTCAGAATAATCTTTCGGAGGAATCAACATGGAATACCCCGCTCTTTTCACCACCGCTCTGCTGGACCTGACCCACACTACCGCCGCTCCCCTGTTGGAGAAGGCTCAATACCCCTGGCAGGCCCTGTCCGGTATTGGCGCGTTGATCCGTGCGTTGGGTGAAGCCCTGCCCGCCGGGGAGTATCACCATCCGGAGGAGCTGGTGTGGATTCACAAAACCGTCAAGCGTTTCCCCAACAACTTCATCGCCGGCCCCTGCATCATCGGCCCGGAGACCGAGGTGCGCCCGGGGGCTTTCATCCGGGGCAAAGCCCTGGTGGGGGCCGGGTGCGTGGTGGGCAATTCCACGGAGCTGAAAAACGTCATCCTGTTTGACAGCGTTCAGGTCCCTCACTACAACTATGTGGGCGACTCTATTCTGGGCTACAAGTCCCACATGGGAGCCGGGTCCATTACCTCCAATGTGAAGTCGGACAAAACCCTGGTGGCTGTAGCTGCGGGGGACAGCCGCATAGAAACAGGGCTGAAGAAGTTCGGGGCTATTTTGGGGGACCATGTGGAGGTAGGCTGCGGCTCGGTGCTGAACCCGGGCACGGTGGTTGGCCGGAACAGCCGGGTCTATCCCCTGTCCTCTGTGCGGGGGGCGGTGGAGGCGGACAGTATTTATAAGTGTGCGGGAGAAATTGCGGCCATCCGCTGAGCCCCCTTAAAGGGAATGGAGAATATTTTGGATACTATCATGGATTTTTTGCAGTCAGGGGCCCTGCCCACGGTGCTGCTGGTCGTGCGGGGCCTGGTCCCGCTGCTGGCTCTGTATGTGGTGTGGCGGTGCTACACCTCCTTTCGGGCCGGCCAGCGCCGCCGTGACCCGGTGGTCATGCTGCTGGATGAGAGCTCTGGGGCCCGGTTCCCTGTGCTGTATTGGGAGAACTCGGTGGGCCGCAGCCGAAGCTGCGACATCTGTCTGCCCGACACAGCGGTGAGCCGGGACCACGCGGTGTTCATGCGCCGGGAGGAGGGCTGGTTTGTGTGCGACACCGGCTCTCGGGGAGGCGTGCTGGTCAACGGCAAAAAAATAAAAGGCCCCAAGCTGGTGCGCATTGGCGACAGCATGACCTTTGGCAGCGTCACCCTCACCCTCTATAACATCACCCAGGCCCCCGAAAGCAAGCGGCGGGCCTTTCAGGCTTTGCTGCGTGAGACGGCTTCCCCTGTAAAGCTTATGCTGACAACCACCCTGGTCCACCTGCTGATGGCCCTGCAGGCCGCTGTGGTGTGGACGGGCCGGACGCCCTCCTTTGCGCCGGAGCTGCTTTTGCCTGAGGCGGGGGTGTTGGTGATTGGCTGGGGGCTGTATATTTACTCTATGGCAGGCCTGCACCGGGTGAGCTTTGAGATTGAGACCGCCGCCTATTTGCTGTCGGGCATGGGCGTCAACCTGCTGGCCGCCTGCGACCTGGGCTCGGCCCGCACCCAGCTGGCGGCTATGCTGCTGGGGGTGCTGATGTTCTGCGGGCTCATCTGGTTTATGGACGACATGGACCGGGTGGCGAAATACCGCCTGCCCATTGGCATTGGGGCCCTGTGCCTGTTTGTGGTGAACCTGCTGCTGGGCAGCACGCAGTATGGCTCCCGCAACTGGATACACATTGGCCCTGTGAGCGTACAGCCCTCGGAGTTCATTAAAATCGCCTTTGTGTTTGTAGGCACGTCTACGCTGGACAGGCTTCAGACAAAAAAGAATATCACCGAGTTCCTGGTGTTCACCGGGGCCTGCATTGGCTTTCTGTTTTTGATGCGGGACCTGGGTACGGCGTTGATCTTTTTTGCTACCTTCCTCATCATTGCCTTTATGCGTTCGGGCAGTGTGCGCACCATTATACTCATTCTGGCTGCGGCGGCGCTGGGCGTCTTTCTCATTCTCACATTCATGCCCTATGTGGCGGACCGGTTCAGCGCCTGGGGCCATGTGTGGGAGGACCCCTATGACTCCGGCATTCAGCAGACCCGGGTGATGACCTACATGGCCAGCGGCGGGCTGTTCGGCATGGGGCTGGGACGGGGGCATCTCAAGTATATCTTTGCGGCGGACAGCGACCTGGTGTTTGGCCTGCTGTGCGAGGAGCAGGGGGTGCTGCTGGGCCTGGTGACGCTGTTGGCCATCGCCTTGTTCACCTTGTACGCCCGCAGCGATGTGACCCGCAGCCGGTCCACCTTTTTCTCCATTGGAGCCTGCGCGGTGGCAGGTATGCTGCTGTTTCAGACCGGACTGAATGTGTTTGGTGTGACAGACATCCTGCCTTTGACAGGGGTGACGCTGCCCTTTATCAGTGCGGGCGGGTCCAGTATGGCCTCGGTATGGGGGCTGATGGCCTTTTTGAAGGCCTCGGACGAGCGAACCTATGCGGTGAAGCGGGCGGGAAGCCACAGCCGTGGAGGGAAAGCGGCAGGGAGGCACAGCAGTCCTCCGCCGAAGGGGATGGAGGATATTTATAGCTGAGCAGGGGCTGCGATATATGGGGCGGTAGCCTTTGGCGGGCGATTGACCCGTGTGGAAATACCGCACACGGCGTTTGGTGTGGGTGGCGGTTCGGGAGCTCTTTGCTCACGCGACTTACCCTGCGGGCAAGCCGCGCTCGCCCGGCTCCCGAGGCCAGCGGCAGCGGCCCGCCCCACCCGCCCCCAACGTTCAGGGCCTTAAGGGCATTGTCGAATGTCCGCTTCGCTCCCATTCGATAGGGAACCCCTTACGGTGGTTCCCTACCCTCCTGCGTTTTGGTTAGGATGTTAAGGTCAAGGTCGCCTCCGGCGGCTTAGGGAACTTCTTGAAAGAAGTTCCCTAAGAACCTTCAAGAACTTTTAATCGCGCGCCTGTCGCTTCTGCTTTGCTGGGGGGCCCGCATTGATGGGCTGAGCTCGTTTACTCTATTTTGGGAGGTTATCCCTTTATGAAAACAGTCGGCTTTCGCTCCTTCGCTCTGTATATTCTCCTGTTCGCCTTTCTGGGGGGCCTGGGCTGGCTGCTGTTCGGCCTTGTCGCCCACGGCAGTCAATGGGCCATGCAGCCCTATAACGGCCACATTTACGACCGGGACGCCACTGTCACCCTAGGAAAGATTGAGGACCGGGACGGGGTTCTGCTGGCCTCTACCCAAGAGGGCCGCCGGGTTTACAACGAAAACGAGACCCTGCGCCGGGCTCTGCTGCACACAGTGGGGGACTCCGCCGGGTTTATCAGCACCAGCGCCCAGTACACCCTGCGCACCAAGCTCACCGGGTACAATCTGGTTACCGGGCTTAACGATACGGTCTTCAACCGCATGGGCAGCGGCGTGAAGCTGACAGTGGACGCGGACGCCTGCGCTGCCGCCTATACCGCCCTGAACGGCCACAACGGCGGCGCTATTTTTTATAACTATCTTACCGGCGACATCCTCTGCAAGGTCAGCGCCCCCAGCTATGACCCCATGAATGTGCCCGAGGATATTGACTCCAACGACGCGTATCAAGGCGCGTATTTGGACAACACCCTCTCCGGCTCCTTTACCCCGGGGAGCATCTTCAAGCTGGTAACCTGCGCCGCCGCTATGGAGAAGTGGCCTGACACCTGGAGCGGCCTGACCTATGACTGCTGGGGCTCAGAGGAAATCGGCGGCAGTGCGGTGACCTGCCTGAGCTCTCATGGCACTCTGGACATGAGCGGGGCACTGGGGCATTCCTGCAACCTGTACTTTGCCAAGCTGGCCAATGACATCGGCGCGGGAGACCTGCAAAAGAAAGCGGAGGCCATGGGCTTCAACAAAACCATGGACTTCAGCAGCATTGAGATTGCCCAGAGCGAGCTGCACCTGGAAGGGGCCAATGCCAATGAGCTGGCCTGGGCGGGTATTGGGCAGCACACCCTTTTGGCCAACCCCTACCACATGATGACCCTAATGGGGGCCATTGCCCACGAGGGCCGGTATGTACAGCCCCGGCTCACTGGCGACACAGGTCTTTTTGCCGGACTGGGGGGAGAGAACAGCCGGGACCTGCTGTCCTCTGTGCAGGCGGCGAACCTGAAAAGCATGATGCGCAGCAATGTGGTCAACTATTATGGGGACTATCTGTTTCCGGAAGGCTTGAATGTGTGTGCAAAAACCGGCACCGGCGAGGTAGGAGAGACAAAGGACCCCAACTGCTGGATGGTGGGATTTTGTGACAACAGCCAGTACCCCATTGCCTTTGCCGTGGTGGTGGAGGACACCAACAACAGCCTGGGCGATGCGGGCGGCGTGGTCAGCGTGGTGCTGGGCGTTCTGTCAGGCGGCTGAGGGCCTGTGGCAGAAGCTTAATATGACAACGCTTATTAAAGTCAGCTGCCCCAATCCCATCCTCAGAATACCTTTTGAGAAACCACATGTCCCCAGTCAATAAAAGACAGAGAATAAACCTCAAGGAGGAAACCCCCATGAAAATTGAAAAACTCACCCCTGCCTTCAAGGACTACCTTTGGGGCGGCGCCAAGCTGCGGGAGGTCTACCACAAGCCCTGCGATTTGGAGAAGGTAGCCGAGAGCTGGGAGCTCTCTACCCACCCGGCGGGTCAGAGCAAAATCACCGGCGGCGAGAGGGACGGCATGGAGCTGAGCGCGTACTTTGCGGCGAACCCCCAGGTGCTGGGAGAGCATTGCCAGGCCTTTGAGAGCTTCCCTGTGCTCATCAAATTCATCGACGCCCTGCAGCCCCTGTCCATCCAGGTACATCCCAGCGATGAGTACGCCCTGAAGGTAGAGCATGAGTACGGCAAAACCGAGATGTGGTATGTGATGGACTGCGAGCCCGGCGCTTTTCTCTACTTCGGCGTGAATCGGGAATTGACCCGGGAGGAGTTCCGCCGCCGCATTGAGGACAATACCGTGGAGGAGGTGCTCAACCGGGTAGAAGTCCGCCCCGGGGACGTGTTTTTTATCGAGTCCGGCACCATTCACGCCATTGGGGCGGGCATTCTCATCTGCGAGATTCAGCAGAATTCCAACTGCACCTACCGGGTCTATGACTATGGCCGGACCGGAGCCGACGGCAAGCCCCGGGAGCTGCACATTGAAAAGGCCCTGGACGTCTCCCGGCTGAGCCCTTCGGCCGCAGCGGCCAGGCAGAACGCCCCCCAGGCTGTGCCCGGGGGAGAGGTCACCCGGTTGGCCAGCTGCCGGTATTTCACCACGGACCGGGTGAAGGTGGAGACCGCTCTCACTTTGGAGGCAGGGCCGGAGAGCTTCCTCTCTCTGATTGTCATGGAGGGGCAGGGCTCGGCAGCGGGGCCGGAGAATGTCGTGGAGTTCCGGACAGGGGACAGCCTGTTTATCCCCGCCGGTTCGGGCAGAATAGAGATCAGCGGCCCCTGCACTCTGGCGGCGACCCGGGTGTGAGAGGCCAGTCAAACAAGGAGGGGACAACATGAAAATTATCTTGCTGGGGGAGCCCATGGGCCTGTTTATGGCAGAGGAGACCGGCCCCCTGAGCCAGGCGGGGCGTTTTACCGCGTCCATTGCCGGAGCAGAGTACAATGTGGCAGTGGGACTGGCCCGGTTGGGCCACACCCCCGCCTACTGCACCCGGTTGGGGGATGACCCCATGGGCCGGCGCATTCTGGATGGAATGGAGAAAAACGGCATTGACCAGAGCTTAGTGATGACTGTCCCCGGAGAGCACACCGGACTGATGCTGAAAAGCGCGGTGGAAAAGGGGGACCCGGAGATTGCCTATTACCGGCAGGGCTCGGCCGCGTCGAAAATCACCCCCCAGGATATAGACGGGCTGGACCTTTTTGGGTGCGAGCGGCTGCATGTGACCGGGGTGTTCCCGGCAGTGTCCCCGTCGGCGCTGGGGGCGGTGCGCAGGCTGGTCAGCCGCGCGCTGGCTTTGGATATTGCCATCAGCTTTGACCCCAACCTGCGCCCCCAGCTGTGGGAGAGCGAGGCTCAGATGGCCGGAACTCTGAACAGTCTGGCGGAGAACGCGGAGACCGTGCTGCCCGGGGTGAGCGAGGGGAAAATCCTCACCGGAGAGAGCAGCCCGGAGGGGATTGCCGCCTTTTACCACCGGCTGGGCGTGAAGAATGTAGTGGTCAAGCTGGGGGGCGACGGGGCTTTCTGGTCAGTGAAGGACAGCGCCTCAGGCTATGCGCCGGGGGTGCCGGTGGAGAAAATTGTGGACACGGTAGGGGCCGGGGACGGCTTTGCGGCAGGGGTCGTCAGCGCCCTGGCCGAGGGGCTGAGCCTGGCAGAGGCCGCCCGGCGGGGCAACGCCATGGGGGCCATCCAAATCAGCCACAAAAGCGACAACGAGGGCCTGCCCACCCGTCAACAGCTGGAAGCTGTTCTGTCCGCAGGCAGCGTCCCTCCCACGAAAAACTAACAATGCGGGCCCAAAACCTGGCGTTTCGCACCAGCCAAAGCCGCGAATCAAAAGTTTTTGGGAGTTCTTAGAACCCTTTTTTCAAAAAGGATTCTAAGCCGCCGGAGGCAAGAAATGCCGTAGCCCAAAGCAGCCGCAGGCCTCTAAACATGATACGCTCATTGCGCCTGCCTGGCGGCTTTCCGGACTCCCTTCCATCCCTATGACAAAGGAGCGTGCCAGCTTATGATCAATCTTACCAACGAACTGGCCCAGGCATTGGTCCAGCGGGCTCTGGAAGCCCGGGAAAACGCTTACTGCCCCTACTCGGGCTTTGCCGTGGGCGCGGCCCTGCTGTGTGGGGACGGCACTGTCTACAGCGGGTGCAATATTGAATGCGCCTCCCTGTCGCCAGGGAACTGCGCTGAGCGCACGGCCTTCTTCCGGGCTGTCAACGACGGCCAAAGGAGCTTTGCCGCCATTGCCGTGGCGGGCGGGCCCAAGGGCCAGACGCCGGACTCCTTTTGCGCCCCCTGCGGGGTGTGCCGCCAGGTGATGCGGGAGTTCTGTCAGCCGGACTTCGCTGTTATTATGACCGACGGGGCCCAGCGCAGGGTCATGACTCTGGAGGAGCTGCTCCCTATGGCCTTTGGCCCTGACAACCTGAAATAAGGAGGCGAATCCCATGCGTATGTACGACATCATTCACAAAAAGCGGGAGGGCGGGGCCCTCTCCCCGGAGGAGATTCGCTGGTTTGTCAGCGGCGTGACAGAGGGGAGCATCCCCGATTACCAGATCTCCGCCTTGATGATGGCTGTCTACTTTCAGGGCATGACCCGGGAGGAGACCGTCAGCCTGACCCTGGAAATGGCCCGCTCCGGGGACATGGCGGACCTGTCCTCCATCCCCGGGGTAAAGGCGGACAAGCATTCTACCGGCGGGGTGGGGGACAAGACGTCTCTCATTGCCGGACCTATGGCCGCGGCCTGCGGGGTGAAGCTTGCCAAAATGAGCGGCCGGGGCCTGGGCCACACCGGCGGCACGGTGGACAAGCTGGAGAGCATCCCTGGGGTGAAAATGGACATTCCCCGGGAGAGGTTCTTTGACATTGTCCGGGAGACAGGCATTGCCATTGTGGGACAGTCCGGGAGTTTGTGCCCGGCGGATAAAAAGCTCTACGCCCTGCGGGACGTTACCGCCACGGTGGAGAGCCTGCCCCTGATTGCCGCCAGCATCATGTCGAAAAAGCTGGCCTCTGGGGCGGACGCCATTCTGCTGGACGTGAAAACCGGCTCGGGGGCTTTTATGAAGACCCAGGAGGAGGCCCGCCGTCTGGCCCAGCTGATGGTGGACACCGGCAACGGGGCCGGGCGGCGCACAGCGGCGTTGATTACAGACATGGACATGCCCCTGGGCAGGTACATCGGCAACGCCCTGGAGGTGCGGGAAGCGGTGGAGGCGCTGAGCGGCGGAGGCGACCGCCGTTTGGGCGCTCTGTGCCAGGAGCTGGCCGGGGGTATGGCGCTGCTGGCCGGTCTGGCGGAAAACCGGGAGGAGGCCTTAAATCAGGTCCGGGGGACGCTGGCGGACGGCTCGGCCCTGGGGACGCTGAAGAGTATGATTGCCGCGCAGGGGGGCGACCCGGCGTATCTGGACGATACCAGCCGCCTGCCCCTGTCCCCGGTGTGTGTGGAGGTCCCCATGCCGGAGAGCGGGTATATTGCCAGCCTGAACGCGGAGCTCTGCGGCCTGGCGGCCATGGAGCTGGGCGCGGGCCGGGAGACCAAGGAGGACGCTATTGACTACGGCGCGGGCATTGTGCTGGCAAGGACCAAAGGGGAGTATGGGGAGAAGGGAGAGCCCTTTGCCCGGCTGTATGCCCAGACCCAGGCTCAGTGCCAGCGGGGCCGGGAACGCCTGCTGGCAGCCTTGGACATAACAAAAGAGAGGCCCTCTATGGGGCCCCTCATCCTGGAACGGATCGGGCTGGACTGACTTAATACTCCGGCCCGATGACAGGCTCGGGGTATTCCTCACCGAAGGTCTCCACAGTCACCTTCTCCATAATCTGGTCCTGGTCCGGGCGGTCGTCCCGGTCCCGGGGGGCGTTGACAATGGCCTCGGCCACCTCCTGGCCCTCCAGCACCTTGCCGAAGGCCGCGTACTGCCCGTCCAGATAGGCCGCGTCCGCCACCATAATGAAGAACTGAGACCCGGCGCTGTCCGGCTGCTGAGAGCGGGCCATAGAGATGACTCCCGTAGTGTGCTTCAGGGGGTTCTCAAAGCCGTTGGCGGCAAACTCGCCCTTAATGCCATAGCCGGGGCCGCCCATGCCGGTGCCCTCCGGGTCGCCCCCCTGAATCATGAACCCGGGAATGACCCGGTGGAAGATGGTGCCGTCATAAAAACCCTTGCGGACCAGGGAGATAAAATTGTTGACGGTGTTGGGGGCGGTTTCGGGGCAGAGCTCCACCTTGATCACGCCGTGGTTGGTTTCAATGGTGACGACTGGTTTTTTCATGGAATGACCTCCGTTTTTTTGATATGTAACTGATGCAGATATCCTCACGCCATTATACCACAGTTTGCCATATAAGCCTAGCGCTTTGGGGCGAATTCAAAAATTGTTCACAGGTGCTGACCAGTCTGCCTAATTTTATCTGCTATCACGGGAAAGGAAATGAGAGAATTGATGAAGCTGATTTCATGGAACGTCAACGGCCTGCGGGCCTGCATGGGCAAGGGCTTTATGGAGGTGCTGGAAAAGGAGAGCCCGGATGCAATCTGTCTGCAGGAGACCAAGATGCAGCGGGAGCAGGCGGATTTTGATTTTCCCGGCTACCGGGAGTATTGGAATTCGGCGGAGAAGAAGGGCTATTCGGGCACAGCCATCTTCTCAAAAACAGAGCCTCTCTCAGTGGAGTATGGCCTGGGAGAGGAGGACTTTGACCGGGAGGGGCGGCTGATTGCGGCGGAGTATGAGGACTTTATTCTGGTGACCGTGTACACCCCCAACTCCCAGCGGGAGCTGGAACGGCTGGACTTCCGGATGCGGTTTGAGGACTGCCTGCGGGAGCACCTGGCCCGGCTGCGGGAGCGCAAGCCAGTAGTGGTGTGCGGAGACCTGAATGTGGCCCACCGGCCCATTGACCTGAAAAACGACAGGTCCAACATTGGCAACGCGGGGTATACCTATGAGGAGCGGGGGAAGTTCAGTGAGCTGCTGGCCAGCGGCTTTTTGGACAGCTACCGGTTCTTTTACCCGGACCGGGAGGGGGCCTATTCCTGGTGGAGCTACATGAACAACTCCCGGGCCAACAACACGGGGTGGCGCATTGATTACTTTCTGGCCGACCAGCGGCTGGCCCCCCGTCTGAAGGAGGCTGTGATCTACCCGGAGTATCTGGGCAGCGACCACTGCCCGGTGGGGCTGACCCTGGAATAGAAGCGCAGAGCAGGCGCAATGGAACGGGGCTGCGGCGGAGGTCTTCTGCTGCTCAGGCTGGCAAACTTTCCCTTGCATTTCCGGCCCGGCTGTGGTAAAATACAAGTATACACTTGTTCCCGCCTTTTGCATAAAAAGCGGAGCCCCGGAGACGGTATTCTCCGGGGTTTCTTTATAGTTCCCCCCTCCCGGCCAGCCCCAGCCTGACCGGAATCAACCTTTGGAGGTGTCCCCATGAAGCTCTTAGTCCTGGACGGCAACAGCATTCTCAACCGGGCCTTTTACGGCGTCAAGCTGCTGTCCACCAAGTCCGGCGAGTTCACCAACGGCATCTACGGTTTTCTCACCATGCTGAAAAAGATTCAGGAGGAGACCGGTCCCCAGGCTGTGGCCATTGCTTTTGACCGCCGGGCTCCTACCTTCCGTCACAAAAAGTATGCGGGCTACAAGTCCAACCGTAAGGGCATGCCCGAGGAGCTGGCCCAGCAGCTGCCTGTTCTGCAGGAGCTGCTGGAAGACCTGGGCTATACCACAGTCAGCTGCGAGGGCTGGGAGGCCGACGACATTCTGGGCACTCTGGCCGCTGCCTGTGAGGAGAAGGGCGACGCCTGCGTCATTGCCACCGGCGACCGGGACAGCCTGCAGCTGGTGTCAGGCTCCACCACAGTCCGGCTGGCCAGCACCAAGTTCGGCCAGCCCCAGGTCACGGTATATGACCAGGACAAGATTATGGAGGAGTATGGGGTCACCCCGCCCCAGATGATCGACCTGAAGGCCATTCAGGGCGACGCCTCCGACTGCATCCCCGGGGTGGCGGGCATTGGCCCCAAGGGCGCGGGGGAGCTGGTGAAGCAATACGGCTCGCTGGAAAATATCTACGCCAATCTGGAGGACCCCGGCATGAAGCCTGCGGCCCGGAAAAAGCTGGAGGCCTCCCGGGACAATGCCTTTCTCAGCTACGACCTGGGCACCATCCGCCGCAACGCGCCCATTGACACGGATATTCAGACCTATTTGCTGAAGGAGGGAGACCCCCAGAAGGCCGGGGCTGTGATGGTCCGGTTGGAGCTGTTCAGTCTGATTGAAAAGTTCGGGCTTACCGCCGCGCCTGTGCCGGCGGACACAGGGGCTCCGGCGGGCCGTCCCGAGTTGATGGAGCTTGCCGACGGCGCAGCCCTGCTGCCCCGGTTGGAGGATGAGGGAAAGGCCATCTTCTTCTGTCAGTGGGCCAAGGGCGGAGAGCTGGAACAGCTGGTTTTCGCCCACAAGGATGTGCTCTGGCGGGTGAAGCCGGACGCTGCCTTTCTGCGGGCCTTTCTCCGGGAGCCCCGAATTAAAAAGTATACCCACGACGTGAAGCCCCTGCACCGGTTGGCTCTGAGCCTGGGCTGTAAAACAGAAGGAACGGTGATGGATACGGCCCTGGCCGCTTATCTGCTGAACCCCTCTGCCACTGGCTACGATGTGACCCGGCTGGCTGCGGAGTATGGGGTGGCCCTGCCGGACTTTGAGGAGCCGGAGCTGAACGCTGCCGCAGCAATGCCTGAGCTTTGCGCCGCCCTTACAAAGGCCATTGACAAGAACGGCCAGCGGGAGCTGTTGGAGAGCATAGAGATTCCCCTGGCCTGGGTGCTGGCCAAGATGGAGCATGTGGGCTTTTATGTGGACCGGCAGAGCATTGAGGAGTATGGCAGACAGATGGAGGAGCAGGTCAACAGCCTGCACGACTCCATCATCGCTCAGGTGGGTTATGAGTTCAATATCAACTCTCCCAAGCAGCTGGGGGAGGCCCTGTTTGAGAAAATGGGTCTGCCCCACGGCAAAAAGACCAAAACAGGCTGGTCTACCAATGCCGACGTGCTGGAAGGCCTGCGGGCCGAGGCCCCAGTGGTGGACGAGATTTTACGCTACCGCACAGTGGCAAAGCTCAAGTCCACCTATTGCGACGGGCTTTTGAAGGTCATTGGGCCCGACGGGCGCATCCACTCCTCCTTTAACCAGACAGAGACCCGCACCGGGCGCATTTCCAGCACCGAGCCCAATATGCAGAACATCCCCGTGCGCACCCCTATTGGCCGGGAGCTGCGGAAGTTTTTCGCGGCGGAGCAGGGGGTGCTGGTAGACGCGGACTACAGTCAGATTGAGCTGCGGGTGCTGGCCCATGTGGCTAACGACGCTGCCATGCGGGAGGACTTTCTGGCAGGCCACGACGTTCACGCGGCCACAGCGGCCAGGGTGTTCAACATGCCCCAGGACTTTGTCACCCCGGAAATGCGCAGCCGGGCCAAGGCAGTTAACTTTGGCATTGTGTACGGCATCGGGGCCTATTCTCTGTCTCAGGACATTGGCGTCAGCGTGAAGGAGGCGGACGCCTATATCAAAGAGTACCTGCGCAACTACGCGGGGGTGGACGCATATATGCAGGATGTGGCAAAAAAGGCCAAGGAGCAGGGCTATGTGGAGACCATTTTCGGGCGGCGGCGCTATCTGCCGGAGCTGAAGAGCAGCAACTTCAACATGCGCTCCTTTGGGGAGCGGGTGGCAAGGAACATGCCCATTCAGGGGGCTGCGGCGGATATTATCAAAATCGCCATGATTCGGGTGAGCAGCCGGCTGGAGCAGGAGGGCCTGCAGGCCCAGATGATTTTGCAGGTGCATGACGAGCTGATTGTGGAGTGCCCCCCCCAGGAGCAGGAGCAGGTGAAGGCGCTGCTGACCGAGGAGATGGAGGGGGCGGTGAGCCTGTCGGTGCCTATGCTGGCGGAGGCCAACGCAGGCCGCACCTGGTATGAGGCAAAGGGCTGACAGAGAGGGCAGGCTCAGATTCCTATGGCTCCTGAAAAAGAGGCAAAGTATAAGGAGGGGACGCAGTGGACAATTCTGAAGTGTTGAAAATCGGCCCGGGCTATCTGAGCCGGGTGGGGGAGACCTTGGCCGCCAACCGGGTCTCCGGCAAGCTCTTATATGTGTCCGACCCGGTGGTGGACAAGCTGTATGGCCAAAGGGTGCGGCCTCAGCTGGAGGAGATTGGCCGGGTGAAGGAGGAGGAGATTGACAGCAACACCATTGCCTACGCCATGTCCGTGGCCGAGCGGGTGATTGCCACCGACGTGGACTGCATTGTGGGCATGGGCGGGGGCAAGGTGCTGGATGTGTGCAAATACGCCTCTTACATCTCCAAACGGCCTCTGCTGTCCATTGCCACCACCATGGCCAACGACGGCATTGCCTCGCCCATTGCGGTGCTGCTGAAAAGGGACAAGAAGCCCAAAAGCCTGGGCGCCGCCGTGCCCTCCATGCTCATTGTGGATACAGAGGTGATTCGTCAGGGGCCCCCTCAGCTGATTAAGGCGGGCATTGGGGACACGATCTCTAACTACACCGCCCTGCTGGACTGGGAGCTGGCAGTGGAGCGGGGCCGGGAGGAGATGAACGGCTACGGCTATCTCATGTCAAAAACCTCTCTCGACGCGCTGATGAAGACTCAGTATTCGGAGATTGAGCCGGGGTTCATTCAGGTGCTGGCCAACTCGTTGGTGCTCTCGGGCATTGCCATGAAGTTTGCGGGCACCAGCCGCCCGGTCAGCGGGGCCGAGCATCTGTTCAGCCATGCCCTGGATTATTTCAGCGAGACCCGGAACCTCCACGGCATTCAGGTGGCCTTGGGCGCTGTGGCAGTGCTCATGCTCATTGGCCGCAGCCCGGCCCCTCTGCTGGAATACCTGGGACGCTTCGGGGTGGATATCAACCCCCGGCGGCTGGGCATTGACCAGGAGACCTTTGTGTACTGTATGCAGCACGCCACAGAAATGCGCCAGAACCGGTATACCTATCTGCACGAGACGGACTTAAGCACCGAGCGGGTGCGGGAAGTCTACCGGCGGCTGGACGAAGCCACCCGGTGAGAAATGAAAAAGCCGATAACTATGTTCAGCATATCGATTTACTTTTGATGGGGAAAGGAGGATAGGATGAGACGAGTCATTACCTACGGCACCTTTGACCTGATCCACTACGGCCACATCAACCTGCTCAAGCGGGCCAAGGAATTGGGGGACTATCTGATTGTGGCCCTGTCCACAGACGAGTTCAACTGGCGCTCCAAGGGCAAAAAATGCTATTTTACCTATGAGGAGCGGCTGCGCCTGTTGGAGGCCATCCGCTATGTGGACCTGGTCATTCCCGAGGAGTGCTGGGAGCAGAAGGTGGAGGATGTGCGGCTCTACAAGGTAGATACCTTTGTAATGGGAGACGACTGGCAGGGAAAATTCGACTTTTTGAAGGAGCACTGCCAGGTGGTCT
>NZ_JBQISV010000001.1:0-80484 GCF_056800975.1 Acutalibacter sp. | reverse complement strand
ACGCAAGTATTCCTTGCGGTTTTCTCCTTGAAGCTGACCGCTTCTGGTCAAAATTCCGTCATTTCCTCTATTTTCAAACAAGCCCTAGGCGTAGCACGACACTTTTTTAATCACCCGAAAGGAGTCATACCCATGTTAGTTGTCACCACAGAGACCATCCCCGGCCAGGAGATCCAGGTCCTGGGCCTGGCCATGGGCAGCACCATCCAGTCCAAAAACCTTGGCCACGACATTGGCCAGAGCCTGAAAACCCTGGTGGGCGGCGAGCTCAAGTCCTACACCGCCATGATGGACGAGGCCCGGAACATCGCCATTCAGCGCATGGTCAACCAGGCCGGCGCTATGGGTGCGGACGCCATTGTCAACCTGCGCTTTGCCACCTCGGCCATTATGGCCGGCGCGGCGGAGGTAATGGCCTACGGCACGGCAGTACGGTACAAGTAAGGTTTTGCTTCTGTAGCAAACGCATCCGGGCCCCTGTAGGGCTGCATTGCTCCGGGTACTTGGCAAGGCCCAGTACAGCGCGCCAAGCCGCAAACCCACCGAGCTGATGGGCGGGACCAAGGCCATAAGGCCTTGCCGTAGGGTGATGATAGTAAACGCACTTGAAAATCGGTACATATCGATTTTCAAGCAGAGCGGCGCGGGCATCCCGTGCCGCCGGCAAACACTCCGTGAATTGTGCCCCAGAGGCTTTCTATTACTCCTTAAGAACCTGTATTCATAGGTGGAAGATGCCGGAGTGGCGAGGGGTTTTGTCGCCCTGCAAGGCAAAAAATCGCAGGAATACTTGCCGTATTTCAAGATTTTTTAACGCAGCAGGACGGCAAAAGACCCGTCCCTCCGGCGTTCAACGCCTGTGAATACAGGTTCTAATTCCCGTTAGCTATTACACGAAAAAGCAACGCCCTGGCGGAAATCCGGGACGTTGCTTTTTTGTTCTATATGTGCAGGGAAAATCGCTATATTCCCAGCACCAGCTTTGCGATGTTGAAGTAAATGGTCAGGGCGATCGCGTCCACAATGGTGGTGATCAGGGGGCTGGCCATGACCGCCGGGTCAAAGCCCAGCCGCTTGGCCAGCACCGGCAGGCAGCTGCCCACCAGGTTGGACACCAGTACCACAGCCATCAAAGTGGCGCACACCACCAGGGCAACCGGCAGCCCCACCCGGTCGATGAGCATGAGCTTGACAAGGTTGGCCGCTGCCAGTGTGCAGCCGTTGAGCAGCGCCACGGCGGACTCCTTGAGAACCACCCGGGGCACATCCCCATACCGAATCTCGCCCAGAGACAGCCCGCGAATGATGGTGGCCGAGCTCTGGCCTCCGGAGTTGCCCCCTGTGTCCATCAGCATGGGAATGAAGCCGGTGAGCGCCACGCTGGCCGCCAGCGCGCCCTCATAGGCGGAGATGATGCCGCTGGTAAAGGTGGCGGAGATCATCAGAAACAGCAGCCAGGGCACCCGCTTGCGCCAGGTCTCCCAGATGCTCGTGCGCATATAGGGCCTGTCCGAGGGGGCCATGGCGGCCATTTTCTCAATGTCCTCTGTGGCCTCCTCCTCAATTACGTCAATGGCGTCGTCCACTGTGACAATGCCCACCAGCCGCTCCTCCGCGTCCACCACCGGCAGGGCCAGAAAATCGTAGCGGCTCAGCTCCCTTGCGGCCTCCTCCTGGTCGGTGTGGGTGCTGACAAATTTGATGTTGGTCTCCATAATATTGCGGATGACCTCATCCTTCCGGGCCAGCAGCAGGTCCTTCACCGTGACAATCCCCTCCAGCTTCCGGCGGCTGTCGGTGACATAGCAGGTGTAGATGGTCTCCTTCTCCACCCCGGTGCGGCGGATGCGCTCAAAGGCCTGCTCCACGGTCATGCTGCGCTTCAGGTCCACATACTCCATGGTCATCATGCTTCCTGCGCTGTCCTTGGGGTAGTTGAGCACCTGGTTGATCATCTTTCTGGTTTCCGCGTCTACATGGCGGAGAATTTTCTTCACGACATTGGCGGGCATCTCCTCAATCATGTCCACCGTGTCGTCTAAAAAGAGCTGCTCCATCACCTCGTCCAGCTCCCGGTCGCTGAAGCTTCTCACCAGCAGCTCCTGGGCCTCGGGGGACATGTAGGCAAAGGCGTCGGCGGCCAGCTCCTTGGGGCACAGGCGGAACAGCACCGGCACCTTCTGCTCCGGCAGCTCCTCCAACAGGACGGCGGCGTCGGCTGGGTTCAAGTCCTTCACCACAGCGGCCGCCTGGGTGTACTTTCTCTCTTCCAGCAGGGCCTCCAGCTGAGAGAGGTTTTCGGCAAGAATATGGTTTTCCATTTGTGTACCTCCTTTGCTTTTGCGGTCCGAACATCAGCACACGGAGAAGTACACAGCGCGCGGTCCCGAAAACGCGCGGCCCGGCATAAGCCAGGGTCTTTCGATCAGAGACACAGTCTCAGGGCCTGAAAGCCTCGGTTGTCAAGACGCAGCAGGCGAGCCGGGCGAGGGGTTCTCGGGGTTCGGCGCTGTCGCTACTTCGTGGAACGCTCACAGGGCTCACCTCACAATACAAAAATGTAGGGGACAGGCGCAGCTGTCCGCCAAGTATATGGTAGCCTGTTTGGGGTGAAAAGTCAAGTGGAAAATAGCGGGCACAGCCGGAAGAGGAACGCAGAAAAGGTCCGCGGCACAAGCAGCCCAGCAGGCCCGGCCGCTTGGTATGGTTTTCCCGCAGGCCTGAAGTCCTGCCCCTTCCCCTTTCCCGCTGAATGACAAACGGCACAGCCCGCACAGGCTGCGCCGTTTCTGTCAATACGTCCTCTGTTGTCCCGATGCGCGGGCTTTCTTTCCGCCGCGCGAAGCCGGCGCCCTGCCGGCAGTCTTCCCGGTCCTACGGCTTGACGGTACAGAAGTCAAAGCCCGCTTCCAGCTCTCGGGAGAGCCGCACCAAAAAGCCGGCCAGCAGGCGGATGCAGTCCTCTATATCCTTCCAGCTGCCCACCTCCACAGAGCTGTGCATGTACCGCAGGGGGATGGACACCAGGGCCATAGGAATGCCCAGCCCCGCCCGGTTGACCGTGTCGCCGTCCGTGCCTGTGCGGCCGGTGGCAATCTCCCACTGGACAGGCATTTGCAGCTCCTCGGCGGTCTCCCTCAACAGGCTGTTCAGCCGCTTGTTCACCACAGAGGCCATGCACAGCACCGGCCCGCCGTTCAGCTTGACCTCTCCCGTGTCAGCGGGGTCCGTGCCCGGGGCGTCGCTGGCCCAGGTCACGTCCACGGCAATGGCACAGTCAGGCTGAATGCGGGCAGCAGCATAGTAGGCTCCCCGGCCGCTGGTCTCCTCGCCCACCGTGGTGGCCGCGTAAATGCCCAGAGAAGCCCCCTGGGCCGCTGCCTCCCGGGCGGCTTCCAGAACTACGAAAGCGCCGGTGCGGTCGTCCAGGGCCCGGCAGGTGAAGCAGTCATTCAGCAGCTCCCGCACATGGGCGTCAGTGCAGACCGGGTCGCCCACAGCAACCACAGCCTGGGCCTCCTCCCGGGTCACAGCGCCAATGTCCACCAGCAGGTCCGAGGCGTCTGTCTTCTCTTTTTTCAGCAGGTCCGAGGAGGTGGCAATCACCCCGGGGACCAGGGTTCCCTGGTGCCAGACCTGCACCGGCGAACCCACATAGAGCTTGGGCCGCACGCCCCCCGCGCCGGTAAGATGCAGCAGCCCCTTCCCGTCAATATGGGTGACCACAAAGCCGATCTCGTCGATGTGGCCGCAGAGAAGGATTTTGTGGGGCGAATGGGGGTTGACCACAGAAACAGCGTTGCCGCTGGGGTCGGTGAGCTGAGTGTGGGCGAACTCCCGGCCAAAGGCCAGGGCCTTGGCCTGAATGGCCTCCTCATAGCCGCTGACAGAGGGGGTGGCGAGCAGGTCCTTCAGAAATTCTCGATTCATTCCGGTTCCTCTTTTCCTTTATTGAGTAGGTGCCTGGGCTCATTATAAATCACAAGCCGGTCAAATGCAAGATGCGCGCCGGGAAGAAAAGACGATGGGGAGGCTTTTACGCCCGGGCGCGGCGCCCCGGAGCCGCTGCCCGCACCTCATCCCCCTCCCCGCCATCCGGCTTTTCTTGACATTTTCCCCCATCTCCGATACAATGAATTCAATATCTCAGCACGGCGTTTTACCGGCCCAACCAGTCCCCAGGAAAGAAGGTGCTGTCATGCCCGCCCTCAGTCTGCTGATCAAGCCCGCGTCAGGGGCCTGCAACCTGCGCTGCCAATACTGCTTTTATCATGACGAGCAGCAAAACCGGGAGACCTTCTCCTATGGCTTTATGTCAGAGGAGACCCTGGAGCTACTGATTAAAAAAGCCCTGGAATACGCCAGCGGCTCCTGCACCTTTGGCTTTCAGGGAGGCGAGCCCACTCTGCGGGGGCTGGATTTCTACCGCCGGGCCGTGGAGCTGCAAAAAAAGTACAACCGCCGGCGCATTCCCATTGCCAACGCCATACAGACCAATGGGCTGCTGCTGGACGACGCATGGGCCCAATTCCTCCACGACAACCATTTTCTGGTGGGCCTCTCTCTGGACGGCGGCAAGGACGTTCACGACAGCTGCCGCACAGACCCGGAGGGCAAGGGCACCTTCAACCGGGTGCTGCAGGCCGCCCAGAAGCTCACAGCCCATCAGGTGGACTTCAACCTGCTCACCGTGGTCACCAACCGCACGGCGGACAATATCGGGAAGATTTACGGCTTCTACCGGCGCTCCGGCCTGCTCTACCAGCAGTACATCCCCTGTCTGGACCCTCTGGGGGCGCGGCGGGGCTTGTCTCCCTGGTCGCTGACCCCGGAGAAGTACGCCCAATTTCTCAAGACGCTGTTCGACCTGTGGTATCGGGATGTGGCGGAGGGCCGGTTTATCTATATCCGATACTTTGAGAATCTTCTGGGCATGCTCCTGGGCCGTCCCCCGGAGAACTGCGGCCTCAGCGGCCAATGCGCCATACAGAATGCAGTGGAGGCCGACGGCTCTGTTTACCCCTGCGACTTCTACTGTCTGGACCAGTGGCGGCTGGGGAATATCCGGGACACAGGCTTTGAGGAGCTGGCCTGCTGCGAAACGGCCCGGCGTTTTCTGGCGGAGGGCGTTCTGGGGCGGAGCAGCTGCCAGAGCTGCCCCTACGCTTTCCTCTGCCGGGGCGGCTGCCGCCGGGACCGGGAGCCCTTGGACGGACCGGGCAATTATTTCTGCCAGGCCTACCGGGAGTTTTTCCCCTACGCTCTGCCCCGGCTGCGTCGGACAGCCCGGGCCCTCCGGCTGAGCATGGCGGAGGAGGGCGGGCGGTTATGACAGCGGTGGTTATGTTTCTGGTGTGTCTGCTGGCCTCAGGGCTGGGGTCTGTGGCAGGGTACGGCGGCGGGGTCATCATCAAGCCGGTGCTGGACGCCCTGCATATTCTGCCGGTGTCCACAATCAGCTTTTTGTCCGGCTGCACGGTGCTGGCCATGGCCGCGGCCTCTCTGTTGAAAAGCCGGGGCAACGGGGTCAAGCTGCCAATCAAGACCACCACGCCTCTGGCTGTGGGCGCGGCAGCGGGCGGGCTGCTGGGCAAGGAGCTGTTCCAGCTGGTCAAGTCCGGCTCCAACGAAAATGTGCTGGGGCTGGTCCAGTCCGGGCTGCTGCTGCTCACGACAGCGCTGGTGTGGCTGTACACCCGCAAAAAGGACCAGCTGCCCTCTTACCGCCTGAAAGGCCTGCCGGTATGCGCCCTGGCAGGGCTGGTCCTGGGGGTGGCGTCGGCATTTTTGGGCATTGGGGGCGGGCCGCTGAACGTGGCGATGCTGTTCCTTTTCTTCTCTATGGACGCCAGACAGGCGGCAAAGAACTCCATTTTTATCATCCTGTTCTCCCAAAGCGCCAGCCTGGCCAGCGCCCTCTGCCAACAAAATGTGCCTCCCTTTTCCTGGCTCCACCTGCTGCTCATGTCAGCCGGAGGCATTGGCGGGGCTTTGCTGGGAGCGGCGTTCAGTAAGAAAATGGACAACAAGGCAGTGGAACGCCTGCTGTTGGGGCTGATGCTGGTGATCATTGGCATCAATCTCTATAACACAGCTGTCTTCGCCGCAGCTGTCTGGTGCTGACATGCTCCAAGGTCCGCGCGGGAGAAAGGCCGCTATGAGCCAGGGCGGTTTCCCCGGCTCCATAGCGACGCCTTCCGGCCCAGCTCTGCCAACAGGGGTGCGGCCGCTGTTATAAACTGTATATGCTGAAGGGGTCAGAGTCAAACAGCCTTGATATGTGAAAGGAAGCCTGCGCTTGACCTGCCAGCGGGCTTCCTTTTTTGACAGCTCCCGCGCCCCGTCCAGCCCAAGCCGCTACAGGCCGGGCTTGTGGCCAATCGTCAGGGGGGCATGACCCAGGAGCGTCCCCTGCTCCGTCATTCCGCAACGCCGGGCCCCGCTACCGGCTCAGCACATACAGCAGAAGGATCAGCCCCGTCCACAGCCCCAGCACAAGCAGATGCCGCTTTTTCGTCAGCTTCAGGTATCCGGCAAACTCCCTGAGCACTGCGTTCAGGGTGAAGTACCATCTGGTTTTGGCCCCATAGCCTACGCAGCGTATGCCCTGCCGCCGGGCAATCAGCAATGCCCGGAACACATGGTAGGCTGTGGTGACCACCGCAATGCGGGGCCGCTCCTCCGGCATCAGGGCCCGGGAGAAGCGAAGGTTTTCCTCTGTGTTGGCGGAGCGGTCCTCCACCAGCAGTCGGGCCGGGTCTGCGCCCCGGGCAATGGCGTAAGCGGCCATGGCACGGCCCTCGGGCAGGGTCTCGCCAGGGCCCTGCCCGCCGGAGAGGACCAGCCGCGCGCCGGGGTTGCGGGCCAGCAGCCTCAGGCCCCGGTCTATGCGCCCGGCCAGCAGCGGAGGCACCTGGTCCCCGTTAAGCCCCGCACCCAGCACAATAATATAGTCCAGCTTCCGGCTCTGCCGGAAGTGGAAAAGGTTCAGCAACGCCGAGAGCACATACATTGCCATCAACGCTAACAGGTATACCGCCGAGCAGCTGACGGCAATATACAACGCCGTACCCAGAGAGCCCTTGCTCCATCCCCCCACTGCCGGCCAGATAAACAGAAAGCCAAACCACAACGCCGCAAAGGCCAGAGACAGCAGATTGCCAGGGCGCAGTCCCTCCCTGCGGACCACCCGCACGCCCTCTACCGCGAAAATTCCCAGCAGCAGCAAGGGGAAGACCAACGCCAGCAACGCCGCGGCTCCTGCCAGCAGCACCAGAGTCAGAAACAGCCAGCGGTGGGCTGTCAGCCAAGAGGCGTATACTGCCGCCACAGTCAGCAGAAAAGCGCCAAATGCCAACAGCAGCAGGAAGAAGGAGAAGCCGCTCCACAAACTGCGGGGCTCGCGGAGCATCACCCCCACGAACACTCCTAAAAATATCAACAGCACCACGGTCATCACCTGCGGCATTTTACCTCTCCCCTTCCTCGTTTTCCTCTTAAGAACTTGTACCAATCGGATTTGCGCCTGGATTTTCGAGGAAATTTTGCCAATGCGCAAATCCTCGGGCAATCTGGCGATTGTTAGGGGTTTGCAACACAGTCAACCGTGAAATTTGCCGAAAAGGCAGGCGCCAACTTCGATTGGTGCAAGTTCTTAGCTTACCATATTATGTGACCTGGGTAAACGCAAATTCAATTTCAGATTTTCCGCCCCTGCCGAAGGAGCGTTTTGGCGTGACATGCTGACCCGCCGGGCTGTGGAACACATCTTTGTCCCCCCTGGCATATGCTGGGGTATCAGAACCCGGGACCACAGGACCCGCTGCGCTTGGGAGGGACAAGAGTATGAGACAGGATGGAGCCATGTGGGCCTCTGCGCCGGAGACAACCGCAAAGAAGCAGGAGGAGGGGCTGCGGCTGCTGGAGGAGTCCCAGCGGCTGCTGACCCTCATCGCCCTTGGGGTGGCCATGCAGTACCGCTCCCTGGACATGGAGAGGGCCCGGCTGCTGGGAGACGGCTGCGGCGACCCCAAAGAGATGCAGGCGGCGGCCTCCCTGGTGACGCTGGGGGCGTTGTTCGGCTTTCAGCGTCAGGCGGAGGGGCTGGTGCGCCAGACCTGCCAGGCCGGCGGCACACCGGATGTAACCGACGTCCGGCTGGGGGCGGTGAGCATTCTGACCGCCCTCATCCGGCTGCTCCGGCTGACTGCCGTTCCCAGGGAGTCACCCGCCCAGAGCCTGGACAGCCTGGAGGAGCTGACCGAGCCTGTGATATAAATGCGGCGCGCAAGCTGTACGCGCCGGCGAAAAAAATGACTGCGCAGCCCGCCCACAATCTTCGTGGGGCGCTGCCTAACGCAAAAGGAAAGCGTCCGGCCTATCCGGCGCTTTCCTTTTCTGTCCGGTCCCGCTTAGGGCTTGTTTGAAAATAGAGGAAATGACGGAATTTTGACCAGAAGCGGTCGGCTTCAAGGAGAAGAACCGCTGTAGTTAGCTACGCTAACTACGCCAATACTTGCGTATTACGAGGATTTTCGACGCAGGAGATGGCTGCTTCTGGGTAAAAAGACGGCGTTTTCGATTTTTCAAACAAGCCCTAATGCCGGAGCCGCCGGTAGAGGTTGCTGGCAAAGGCTGTCAGCGCAATCATCGTGCAGGCGGCCAGCAGGAGGCTGAGGCCCCACCAGAGGATTCCGGCCAGGTCACAGCGGCTCCACACGGTCAGGTCAAGCAGATGGTCCGACGCCCAGCTAAAGGGGGTCAAGACCAGGTCAAGCAGAGCGGAGACGACCTTGACCCCTATATGAAAGCTCCCCATGGCCAGCTTCCCAATCATTTCGCCGGCCCAGACGACCAGCTTCCCGGCATAGCCCAAAAGGGTCCAGAAAGCGGTAAAGAATGACATCATTTTTCACAACCTCCTCAATTTGATTTTTACACAAAAGCTTCCGCCCGAGACGAAGCTCGATTCCCTTCCTGTTGACTGCCTCATGTCCCGGCTCTCAGGAGACTTTCCGAAGCGGACGCCAAAAGCTCTGAGCCGCCAGGCCAGCTGCCCTTAATTCCGGCTGGTGCTCTCTACAATTTTATAATAGGTTCGGGCTGTCAGCAGGTAAATAATGAGGTACATCACCCCAAACACCCCCACGCAGCCTGCCATAGAGGTGACAATCAGCTGAACGTTTACCGCGTTCATCAACGCCAGAATCTTTTGCAGCATGGGGAAGGCAAAGCACAGATGCATCACAGCCGTTGCCAGGGGCAGGAAGAACACCAGCAGCACCTGGCTGTGAATGCTCCTCTTGACCTCCTCCTGGCTCATGCCCACCTTCTGCATAATGTCGAACCGGCGGGCGTCCTCATAGCCCTCGGACACCTGCTTGTAGTATATAATCAGCACCGTGCCCATGAGGAACATGGCCCCCATGAACAGCCCCAGGAAGAACACCCCGCCATAGAGGCTTGTGAAGTCCTCCCGGATGCTGGGCTTGCTCATAAAGCTCATGGAAAAACCCTCGCCGTTTTCCACGGTTTTCCAGTCGTGGGACTTCCCGTCGATCCATTCCCGGATTTCAGCGGCCACGGTTTTCACGGTGTCCGGGTCGTGGCCCGCGATGTCGAAGCGGAAGATGTGCTCGGCCCAGTACCAGGACTGGTTTCTTCCATTGCCTTCATCATCCAGATATAGCTTCTCGCCCTGGATCACCGCCGGGTCGTTGAGCACCAGAGCATAGCTCTCGTAGCCCATCATGTAGCTGGTGTCCCGGTCCCGACCGGGCAAATCGATTTTTTCCACCTGATAGGTCTTGTCAAACACGGTCATGGTGTCATAGGGGAAGGTTCCCGCCGGGTCGTAGAGCAGCACCTGGTCCGCCGCCAGGGTGCGGCTGTCATTGAAGTATTGGTTGTAATCCTCTATGCTGTAGACGTCGAAGCTGGCGTAGATGGAGCTTGCCAGCCCGCTGTTCACATAGAGGGCGTTGTCCACCCGGGAGCAGGCGAACAGCCAGGAACGCCGGTCCACTATATTCTCCATCTGAGCGTTGTTCCGGGCGCAGGCGGCGGCCGCCTCCTGGCGGAGCTCTTCCAGGTCCTCCTCCGCGACGCCGGCGAAGCTCACCTCCACGTCTTGGGGGCAGCGCTGGTTTACCGCGTCCTCCACTCCGGTATACAGGGAGAAGGTGGTGGACACTGTCACCAGCAGGCAGGTGAACAGGATGCAGATGGAGGCAAGGCCCGCGGCGTTCTGCTTCATGCGGTAGAGCATGCCTGAGACAGTGGTGAAGTGCTTGGTTCTGTAATAGAAGGACTTGTTTTTCTTCAACAGCTTCAGCAGAGCGGTGATGCCCACAATGAACAGCAGGTAGGTGCCCAGAATCACCAGCACCACCGCCACAAAGAACATCACCAGGGCGTCCATGGGGTTGGTGATGGACAGGGAGAGATAGTACCCTGTCCCCAGCAGGCCCAGGCCAAGAACAGCCAGCACCCAGTGGGCTTTGGGCTCCTTCTCTCCCACCTCGCCCCCGTGAAGGAGCTCGATGGGCTTGGAGAGCCGGACCTGCAGAATATTGTACAACGCCGTTGCCAGAAAAATACACCCGAACAACACCACCGCCTGCACAATGGCCGGCAGGGGAATCAGGAAGGGCACCACATTGGCCATGCCCAGCAGGCGCTCCAGAATCAGGAAGAACAGCTTGGAGAAAATGACCCCCAGGGTCAGGCCCAGCCCCAGGCAGATGAGGGCGGTGAGAAGGGTCTCGCTGAGAATGACCCCGGCAATGTGCCGCTTCTCCATGCCCAGGATATTGTAGAGGCCCAGCTCCTTCTTCCGGCGTTTCATCAAAAAGCTGTTGGTATAAAACAGAAAGATGGCCCCGAAGATTGCCACCACCACAACCCCTAAGCCCAAGGCGCTGGCCGAGGTGCGGGCCCCGTAGAACTCCGAGTTCTCCGCGCCCCGGGTGAGGGCGCAGATCATGTAGTACATCATAATAATGCCCGAGCCGGACAGCAGATAGGGGATGGTGACCCGGTAATTTTTCCGCAAATTCTGCCAGGCCAGGCGGGGATACAGCTTAAACATGGGCCTCGGCCTCCTTTTTGCTGGTTGCCAGCACAGTCAGGGTGTCAGAGATGCTCTGGTACATCTGGTCGCCGGTCATGCTCCCCCGGTAAATCTGGTGGAACACCTGGCCGTCCTTGATAAACAGCACCCGCCCCGCCCTGCTTGCCGCCTGAATAGAGTGGGTGACCATGAGCACGGTCTGTCCCTGGCTGTTGACCCGCTCGAAGATATCCAGAATCTGCCCGGCAGAGCGGGAGTCCAGAGCGCCGGTGGGCTCGTCGGCCAGAATGAGCTGGGGCCGGGTGATGATGGCCCGGGCAATGGCCGTGCGCTGCTTCTGCCCGCCGGAGATCTCATAGGGGTATTTCTGCAGCAGAGCCTCAATGCCCAGCATACCGGCAATGGGCAGCAGGCGTTCCTTCATCTCGGGATATTTCTTCCCGGCCAGCACCAGGGGCAGCAGGATATTGTCCTGCACCGAGAAGGTGTCCAGCAGGTTGAAGTCCTGAAACACAAAGCCCAGGTTGTCCCGGCGGAAGGCGGATATCTCCTTCTCCTTCAGGGTGACGAGGTCCCGCATATTCAAAAAGACATTGCCGGAGGTGGGCTTATCCAGAGCGGCCAGAATGTTGAGCAGGGTGGTTTTGCCTGAGCCCGACTCGCCCATAATGGCGGCGAACTCTCCCTCTTCTACCGCAAAGCTCACATCCTGCAGGGCGTGGACCTGGTTGGCCCCCAGGCGGCCCACATAGGTTTTTTTCAGATGTTCCACATTCAAAAGCGCCATTGTGATCTCTCCTTGTTCATCGGTATGGGTAAAGTATAGCGGATAATTCTTACAAAATCCATAACAGCACCTTACAAAAGCCCCTGTCCATGCTTACACTATTGTAAGCATGGCGGTTGGAGGGAAAGCGGCCTGTCCTGTTTTCTCTGCCGCTGGCAGGCAAATCAAAAATGTGCTGAAAAAAACGTTTTCCCCTTCCCTTTTCCCCCGGGCTGTACTATGATAGAGTCAAGGAAAAATTTTTTTGAAACCGTGAATGGATTCTCGGTTCCACAGCGTATTACAAGTAGAAACATAAATCGGAGGGATTTTCCATGAAAAAGTCACTTGCCCTTGTTCTGGCCGTCCTGATGGCCGCTGCCCTGCCTCTCAGCGCTTCCGCCCACGGCCACGTCAGCCAGGGGGTGTGCGGCGGCATCCGCAGCGCTTTCCGTCAGTGTGTGGACTCCTGGCGCAGCCATCACAACAGCTCCGCCTCCTGCCACCACGCAGACCCCAATGGCGACGGCCTGTGCGACAGCTGCGGCAGCACCTGGCATTGCTCCCATGCTGACGCCAATGGCGACGGCCTGTGCGATAACTGCGGCAACGGCTGGAACTGCCCCCACGCTGACGCCAACGGCGACGGTTTGTGCGACAACTGCGGCAACGGCTGGAACTGCCCCCATGCTGACGCAGACGGCGACGGCCTGTGCGACACCTGCGGCAACAGCTGTGGCAATCACTGGTCTGGCGGGAATGGCAATGGCTGCGGCAACGGCTCTGGCTGGGGTGGCGGCCACCACGGCGGCGGCCATCACGGTGGGCGTCACTGATCAGTCCGGACCCCCATGCGCAGTGAGCAGGAGGCCCAGCGGGCCATAGAGCAGTATGCCGACATGGTGCTGCGGCTCTGCCTGATTCAACTGAAAAACCGCGCTGACGCAGAGGACGCGTTTCAAACTGTGTTTTTGAAATACGTCCTCTGTTCTGTCATGTTTGAAAGCCCGGAGCATGAGAAGGCCTGGCTTATAAGGGTCACGGTGAACGTGTGCAAAGACAGCCTCCGGCGGCTGTTCCGCAACCCCACGGTGCCTCTGGATGAGCTGACCCAGCTGTCCGAAGAAGCCACAGAGGACCACCGGCAGGTGCTGGAGGCTGTGCTGGCCCTGCCGGCCAAGTACCGGGACGTGGTATACCTGCATTACTATGAGGACTGCACCGCGCCGGAGATTGGGCGCATTCTACATAAAAACACCAACACAGTCTACACCCTGCTGAACAGGGCAAAAAAGCTGCTGCGAGAGACACTGGGAGGTGACGGGTTTGAGGATTGAAAAAGAGCTGAGAGAGGCCTTTGCAGGCATTCAGGCCGGCGAAGAGCTGAAAGCCCGCACCCAGGCCTATCTGGTCCGGCAGACAAGAGAAAGCGCCCAAAAGCCCCGGGTCCGGCATCCGGCCCGGTGGATTCTGGCAGCCTGCGTTCTGGCGCTGACGGTAGGGCTGGCTGCCGGACGCTGGCTGTACTTCACCCCTGTGTCCTCCATTCACATTGAGATCAACCCCGCTATCGCGCTGAGCGTCAACCGGTTCGGGCGGGTGATTGGCCAGGAGGGGGAGAACCCGGACGGCAAGGCCCTGACAGAGGCCCTGGACCTGCGCTTTTTGGACTATCAGGGCGCAGTGGAGCGGCTGCTGGAGGACGAGGGCATTGCCGCCCTGCTGGACAGCGGTCAGGCCATGTCCATCTATGTGGCCTGCCAGGATGAGGCCCAGTGGAAGCGGATGGTGGCGGACCTGGAAAAATGCACCCAGGGCCGTCGTAATGTAAACTGCCACGGGGGAAGTGAGGCGGCGGGAAAGCAGGCCCATAAACGCCACCGGCACCGCGGCGGGCAGTGCTCGTCAGGAGACGCGGAGTAAGCCCGGGCCCCGCCGCATGAAAAAAGGACAGGGGAAAGGAATCCTTTCCCTGTCCTTTTTTGTTTCTTGTCTCAATCTCAAGGGCCTCAGGCCTGGGTCTTGGGCTTGCGGCCCCGCTTGGCCGGGGTCTTTTTGGCGGCAGGCTTGCGGCTCTGTCTGGCAGGGACAGGCTCCGGAACAGGCTCCGGCTGCTTCTCAGCCTTGGAAGCGGCCTCAGCCTCAGCAGCCTTGGGCTTGCGGCCCCGACGCTTGGGGGCGGGCTCCGCCTGGGCCTGGGCCTCAGCCTGGGGCTCCACCAGCTTCCACTGCTGGCCGGCGCCGTCCACGTCCTCCCACAGCTGGGCAGGCGCGCCGTCGTCGTCACGCATATCCACAATGTCCAGCACCTTGCCAGACTGCACATTGATCAGCTTTTTATAGGTGGCGGTGCCCTTCAGCTGCCACAGCTGGCTGCCGCCGTCCGCCACATCATCCCAGACCTGCGCCCAGGCGCCAGCCTCTGTGCTGCCGTGCATTACGTCCAGCACCTTGCCGCTCTGCTTGTTAAGAAGCTTGACAGCAGACCGTCCCACCTTCACAGGGGTCCACAGCTGGGCGTCAGAGCCGGTTACCGCCGCCTGCTCTACCACGTTGCCGTTCTCCGTGCCAGCGCACTGCAATGCCTTTCCGGTGCGGCGGTTGACGATCAGCAGGTCCTCTTTTTTCTCCCTGGGTGCCATTACAACTACTTCCTTTCGGCGATAGATTCACGCATATTTTCTCTTGGTTATATGGGATATTATAGCGTTTTCTCCTCCCCTTGTCAAATGCCCGCCCCCCTGTGAAAAGGCGGTTTTTTCCGGGAAATCCGGGGGATTTTGGGGGACGGGGCGGTTTGGGGCGAGAATTTTAGCGATAATGAGCAGTTCTTTCAAAAACGCCTGTCAGAAATTCGTAAAAAATATTTTGGAAAAATATAGCTTCCTGCCCTTGGAAAACCGCCCCGCAGGGTGTATACTTAGAAAAGACGCGAAAAAACCCCGGCTTTTCTGGACTTTTCCGGGCACGCGCCGCCCCCGGACAGTCTCCATGTCCCTACTATAATATGATCATTGCAGCGAGGTCATCCGCCCATGCTTAAAAAACATACCCAGCCCCAGGCCACTGTGGCCACAGCAAAAAAAGTCACACGTTTTTACCCAGACCCCCATACGGGTCTGACCTCCCAGCAGGTAGAGCAGCGCATGCGCGAGGGTCTGCATAACGGCGACTCTGGGGTGAAAAGCAAAACCGAGGTTCAAATCATCCGGGAGAATGTGTTCACCTTTTTTAACCTGCTGAACTTTGCCCTGGCCCTGGCTGTTATTCTGGTGGGCTCTCCCCGCAGCGCCCTGTTCATGGGGGTTATTTTCTCCAACATTGTCATCGGCTCCTTTCAGGGCATCCGGGCCAAGCACACCATCGACAAGCTCTCCCTGATCTCCACCCCCAAGGCCCATGTGGTGCGGGGGGGCCAGCGGGCTGTTGTGCCGGTGGAGGAGGTGGTGCTGGACGATATTCTGGTGTATGCGGCAGGCAATCAGATCTGCGCCGACGCCACGGTGGCTGCCGGCGAGTGCGAGGTCAACGAGTCCCTGCTCACCGGCGAATCCGACCCCATTCTCAAGCACCCGGGCGACCCGCTGCTCTCTGGCAGCTTTGTGGTCAGCGGCAGCTGCTGGGCCCAGGTGGAGCATGTGGGGGCGGAGAACTATGCCAATAAAATTGCCGGCGAGGCCAGCGGGGTAAAAAAACGCAATTCTGAAATCATGAATTCCATTGACTTTATTGTAAAGATCATCGGCTTCGCCATTCTGCCCATTGGCGGGCTGCTGTTCTGGAAGCAGTATTTTGTGCTGGGCGACACCTTTCAGAACTCCGTGGTCAGCACCGCCGCGGCTATGGTGGGGATGATCCCCGAGGGGCTGGTGCTGCTCATCAGCCTGGCCTTTGCGGTGAGCGTTATCAAGCTTTCGGCCCGCAAGACCCTGGTGCAGGACATGTACTGTGTGGAGACCCTGGCCCGGGTGGATGTGCTTTGCCTGGACAAGACCGGCACCATCACCGAGGGCAGTATGCAGGTGGATGAGCTCTGCCCCCTGGGGGGATTTACGGAGGAGAACATGCGGGAGGCCCTTGCCGCCCTTGTCCACAATCTGGACGACAGCAACCCCACCTTTCTGGCTCTGAAGGACTACCTGCCCCAGTCAACCGCCTGGCGGGCGGCAGAGACCGTGCCCTTCTCCTCGGCCCGCAAATGGAGCGGGGCCTACTTCCCTGGCCGGGGCTGCTATGTAATGGGCGCGGGGGAGTTTATTCTGGGGGCGGGCTTTGCCGCTGTGCGGGCCCAGACCGAGCAGGCCTCCCGCAACGGCCAGCGGGTGCTGCTGCTGGCCCGGTCTGACATGCCCTTTGAGGAGAAGGCCCTCTCCGGCCAGCCTGTGCCCATGGGGCTGGTGCTGATCAGCGATAAAATCCGAAAAGAGGCCCCCAGCACTTTGCGCTATTTTGCCGACCAGGGGGTGGACCTAAAGGTCATCTCTGGCGACAATGCGGTGACCGTGGCCAACATTGCCCGCAAGGCCGGGCTGGACAACGCGGACAAATATGTGGACGCCACCACCCTGCATACAGACGAGGATATCCGCCGGGCGGTGAAGGAGTATGCTGTCTTTGGCCGGGTGACCCCTCAGCAGAAGCTGTCCTTTGTAAAAGCCCTCCGGGAGGACGGCCATACGGTCGCCATGACCGGCGACGGAGTCAACGATGTGCTGGCCCTGAAGGAGGCGGACTGCTCGGTGGCCATGGCCTCGGGCAGCGACGCGGCCCGCACGGTCTCCAATCTGGTGCTGCTGGACAGCAACTTTGCCTCCATGCCTGTGGTGGTTCAGGAGGGGCGGCGGTCCATCAACAACCTGCAGCGGTCCAGCTCTCTGTTCTTGGTCAAGACGATTTTCTCAGCCCTGATTGGGGTGCTGTTTATTTTCATCAATTACACCTACCCCTTCGAGCCCATCCAGCAAACCCTGATCAGCTCCCTCACCATTGGGGTGCCCTCCTTCATTCTGGCGCTGGAGCCCAACCACGACCGGCTGCGAGGCAAGTTTATCAAAAACGTGATCCGCATGTGCATTCCCGCCGCGCTGACCATGACCGCCAACATTGTGGTCCTCTGCGCCCTGGCGGAGCCCTGGGGGCTGACCTCTGAGGAAACCTCCACCATGGCGGTGATTATGACAGCCATGACCGGCTTTTTCATGCTGTTTAAGGTGAGCACCCCCTTCAACACGCTGCGGGGGCTGCTGTTCTGGGGGCTGCTGACTGCCTTTACTCTGGCGTTCCTGTTCTTCGGCTGGTTCTTTGCCCTGGCGGGCATGACCCTGCCCATGCTGATCGCCCTGCTGCCTCTGCTGCTGTTTGCCATTGTGTTCATGCTTGCCATGCTGCACCTGGTGGACCATGTGATTGCCAACGCCCAAAGCCCGGTGTACCCGGAGAAGGTGCGGCAGCGGATGCGCCGCAGAAAGCACAGCGGCAAAGGGGACACAAAATAGTCAGGTTAATCCGGTCAGCCCCACGTAGAGTCTGTTTGAAAACTCCGAAGCACGGTCTGTTTGGAGCAGAAAGGGTGGTTTCGGCATCAAAAAATTCTCGAATGGCGTCAGCTTTTCCTGCGTTTTTTCCTTGAAGCCACTCGTTCCTGACTAAAAATCCAGCATTTCTCTGGTTTTGAAACACGCTCTCGTAAAACAAAATAACCTCAACCTCTGCCGTCCATCCGCAAAAAGGAGGCCTTTATGGGCAATGTCAACATCTTCGAGATATTCATTTACATCTGCGCCGGGCTGTTCGCCCTGCTCCACCTGATCGCCGCTTTGTCTCAGCTCAAAGCCCGCCCCTTAGCCCCCCGGCTTCTCATGGCCGCAGGGGCGCTGGGCCTGGGGGCTGCTGTCTATGACAGTGTCAACGCCGGGGCTTATGACTGGCTGCTGGCCCTTCTCGCCTGCGGGATGATCTGCGGCGCGGCCATTTGGAATGGCCGGCGTTCCGGAGAGCTTCATCTTTCCCACCACATCACCCGCATTGCTCTGGCTCTCATTCTGGTGATCGACTTTGTGTTCGTGTGACCCGCTACCCTCTTTTCAGAGAGAAAGGCCGCGCTATGCTTTTTCGCTATAAAGGCAGTTATCTGAGTTATATCGTCTTTTACACCGGCTATTACGCCGTTTTTGCCCTGTTTGGCTCTGTGCTGTCCGTGTACCTGAACGGCCTGGGCCTTTCCGACCAGGAGATGTCCCTCATTCTGTCCGCTGCGGGGATATTCTCTTTTTTTGTTACCCCGTTCAGCGGCTATCTCCACGACCGGGCCAGGAACCAGAAGGCCGTGCTGGCCGTCACCCTGGCGTTAATTGCCGGGCTGGCCATGGTCTTCTCCGCCTGCCGCGGCGTGGGGGCTTTGTTTTTGCTCAACGGACTGGTCATGTCCCTGATCAACAGCGTTTCCCCGGTGTGCGAGCGCATTGCCGGCAGCAGCAAATACCGCTATGGCGTTCTGCGGGTGTGGGGCACCATCGGCTATGCGGCAGGGGCCCAAAGCGCCGGCCTGGCTGTGCAGCACCTGCCAGGCTGGGCCCTGTTCGGCCTGACTGCCGGAGCCTGCGGCCTGTGCCTGATCGGGCTGCTGGGGGCCCAGGTGGCCCCGGCGGCACAGTCCCACGACAAAGCCCCAACCAAAGCGGACAGGGAAAAGCCGCCCCTCTCCGCCCTGCTGAAGAGCCCCCCGTTTTTCCTGTTTCTGGCAGTGGGCTTTCTGTTTGCCGGGTGTTCCAGCGTCAACAACAATTACGCGCCCATTCTGCTGGGCCGGCTGGGAGTAGAGGCCGGAGGCGTGGGCACGGTGCTCTTTTTCAGTACGCTGACAGAAATCCCTCTGATTCTGTTCTCCCACCGGTTCATGGACCGGCTTTCCGGCAAGGTGTTGACAGAGGCCTGCCTCGCTATGGCCATTGGGCAGTATCTGGCCTACAGCCTGTGCCGCACCGCCTGGGCGGCTGTGGCAGTGATGGTGCTGGTCAAGGCAGTGTGCTCTACCCTTTACATGATGCTGTCCCTGAAGATGGTGCGCTGCATTGTCCCTGCCGGGCTGACCACCACAGGGCTTGCGGTGGTGGCCACAGTCAACAACCTGGCTGGCGTGGCCCTGCAAAACCTGGGAGGCTATGCCGCGGGCCGGTGGGGTATGGGGGCTCTCTACGGAGGCATGGCGGTTCTGTGCGCGGGGGGGATGCTCCTGGCGGCATTCCTGAAGGTAAAAAACGACGAGCCTGTTTTCTCCGCTCCCCAGTTCTGACAGGGGCGGAGCAGGCCAAGGGGCGGCAGGTAAATTTCCATACACAAAGGGCCCGGGAGCTTTCGCTCCGGGCCCTCTGCGCAAAAAAAGGAGATTATGAAAAAGAAAACTTGTACTCGTGATTAGTTGGAGACCCCTGAGTTCTCAGACAGGGTCAATTCTATTTTTATGCCCGACTCGCCGAGGATCGGCCGGTCAATGGTCAACGTGACCTTGTCGCCGGGCTTTTTGTTGGCAATATAGGAGGCTATGGTGCCGGAGGAGGTGATCTGGGTGTCGTCAATAGCGGTAATCACGTCATACTGCTGCAGGCCCGAGGCCTTGGCTTTCTCTGTTACCGCCTCAGCCACCACATACCCCTGGGGGAACCCAAAGTAGTTGGTGCGGGAGATATACTGCCCGGTAATGCCCAGCATGGGGCGGTCTTTCACATAGCCGTATTCAATCAGGTCAGACACAATGGGCTGGGCCACATTGGAGGGGATGGCAAAGCCCATGCCCTCATAGTCCGTGGCTGCGATTTTAGAGGAGTTGATGCCCACCACCAGGCCGTTGCTGTCCACCAGCGCGCCGCCGGAGTTGCCCGGGTTGATGGCCGCGTCTGTCTGAATGCAGTTGACCATGAAGCCGGTCTGACTGTTGGTGACAGGGCGGTTCAGGGCCGAGACATAGCCAATGGTAACGCTGGAATTGAACTGCAATCCTCCCGGGTTGCCAATGGCCAGCACCTGGTCTGTAACCTGCAGGTCCTCCGAGTCCCCGAACTCGGCAGGGGTCAGCTTGTCGTCGGTGTTGATTTTCAGCACGGCCAGGTCCGTCTGGGTGTCCTCGCCCACCAGCTCCGCCTCATAGATGGCGCCGTCTGAGGTGACCACCGAGAGATTGGTGGCCCCGTCTACCACATGCTGGTTGGTGACAATATAGCCGTCCTCAGAGATGATGATGCCAGAGCCCTCCCCAGCCGGAGAAAGCTCGCCGCTGTCCTGGTCCTCCTGGCCGCCAAAATAGTAGCCGCCAAAGTAGAAGCCGTTCTGCTGCTGGCGCACCTGATAGTTCTGCACACACACCACAGAGGGGATCAGCTTCTGGGCCACCTCCTGGGTGCTCATCTCCCCGCGGGTGGCGGTGGGGGTGGTATTGCCGCCGTCCGCCCGCTTATACAGGGTGAAGGCAGCGGTCTGCTCCGCGTTTTCGGGGCTCTCCACATTGACCACGCCGTTCTGAATCAAGCCGGCGAACAGCCCCACTGAGCTCAGGGAGACCACTGCGCAGGCCAGCACCCCGGCAACCAGCTTCAAGGCCAGCTTGCCGCCCCCCTTCTTTTTGGGCTTGGGCTGACTGGGCTGGGCGGCGGACTGAGCGTAATACCCCTGCCCGGGGGTCTGTCCCGCCGGGCCCCAGCTGTAGCTGCTCTGCTGGGAGTAGGGGCTCTGATACGTCCCATAGCCGCCGTAGCTCTGCTGACCGGGCGGGGTGAACTGCCCGGTGTGGGCTGTCTGATTGGTCTGGGCCGTCTGTGTGGGATAAGGGAAGGTCCCGGTTCCAAAGGTCTGCTCGGACGGACCAACGCCGCTGCTTGTCTGCTCGCTGTTCATGCCGGGGTTCTCATTTTTTTCGTTGTTGTCATAGGGATTCATAAAAGCCGCTCCTTTCAGTCGATGGGTTGTTGTGAGCCCTGCGCTCACTGCTGTTCTCTTGCTGTGACTGTATTATCCCCCATCAATGTGAAGGTCATGTGAAAACAAACCGACAACTTACTGAATCCCTTGGCCGGGCCTGAAAATTTCGCAAAAAACGGCAAAACCGCGCTGATCTGGCAAGACAGTCCCCCACAAGGGGGGCGGTCTCTAATAGGTGCCCTCTGTGGAGAAGGTGATCTCCGCGCCCTCCTTCTTCCGGGAAGCCGCCCGGCGTTTCTCCAGCTCCTGAAGGAAACGCTCCTCGTCAAAGGGAATGTCCACCGCCTCCCCCAGCCACCCGGAAAGATGCATGGCGTTGGACAGCAGCAGGCCGTTCAAGCCCTCGCGGCCATCGGCCACCAAAGGCTTGCCCTCCAATATGTTACCGGCAAAGGCGTTCAGCACGCCTACATGCTGGGGATTCTCCCCATCGGTCTCCACCTCAAGCCGCTCTGTCTCCGGCTTCCGAAATCCCTCCTTGGAGCTGCGGCAGAAGTCACGCTCGTCCTCCTTCAGCCGCCAGAAAGTGAGCCGGTCCTCCTCGCACACCAGCTTGCCCCGGGTGCCGGTAATCTCAAACCGGTTGGTGCCCGGCGCGTCGCCGGTGGTGGTGACAAAAACCCCTGTGGCTCCGTTGGGGAATTCCAGATAGGCGGTTACATCGTCCTCCACCTCAATGTCATGCCATTTGCCCTGGTGGCAGAAGGCCCGCACGGTTTTGGGCAGGCCGCAGATCCATTGGAGCAGGTCCAGCTGGTGGGGGCACTGGTTCAGCAGAACGCCGCCGCCCTCTCCGGCCCAGGTGGCCCGCCAGTCGCCGGAATCATAATAGATCTGCGTCCGGTACCAGTCGGTAATAATCCAGTTCACCCGCTTCAGCTCGCCCAGCTGGCCGCTGTGGACCATCTCATGCATTTTGCGGTAGAGGCAGTTGGTGCGCTGGTTGAACATCATGCCGAACACCCTGCCGCTCCGGTCGGCGGCGGCGTTCATCTCCCGCACAGCCAGCGTGTAGACCCCGGCGGGCTTTTCGCACATCACATGCAGGCCATGGGCAAAGGCCTCCTTGGCCAGCACCGGGTGCTGGTAATGGGGCGCGGCAATGAGCACCGCGTCGCACAGGCCGCTGGCAATGAGCTGGCTGCCCTCGTTAAAAACCGCCGTGCCCTCCGGCAGGGTCTCTCTGGCCCACTGGCGGCGGGCCTCCCGGCGGTCGGCCACAGCCGCCACCGTAACGCGGGGGGTTTTGCCTGCCAGGATATTGCCCACATGGCCGCTGCCCATATTGCCCACGCCGATGATACCAAGCTTTACTTGCTCCATTGCGATCATCCTTTCACAGCTTATGATACCCCCATCATAC
This sequence comes from Acutalibacter sp., assembly GCF_056800975.1. Taxonomy (NCBI): domain Bacteria; kingdom Bacillati; phylum Bacillota; class Clostridia; order Eubacteriales; family Acutalibacteraceae; genus Acutalibacter; species Acutalibacter sp. The sequence continues at coordinate 58,314 of NZ_JBQISV010000001.1, read as the reverse complement.
CGCACCCCGCCCGCAAAGTCAAGCCTAACTGACGCGGACGCGAAGACAGCAAAAAACCTGACGGCGCGAAGGGAAAGCCGCAGGAAATTTTTTGCCTTTGGCGCATATAATGGGAGAGCGCAGACTCTCATTATACTCAGAAGGGAATTGGTTTTATGTGCGGTTTTGCTGGCTTCAGCGACTTCAACGACGAGCTTCTGGATGAAAAATATCTCTGGATGGCCCTGGCCAGGCGAATGGCCAGGCGGCTCTCCCACCGGGGGCCGGACGGCCAGGGCGCACAGGTGTCTTCCCACTGCGCCCTGGCCCATATGCGTCTGGCTGTGATGGACCCCCAGAACGGCCAGCAGCCCATGACCGTAGTTCGGGAGGGCAAGGCCTGCACCATTGCCTATAACGGGGAGCTGTACAACGCCCCTGAGCTCCGGGCCAGCCTGGAAAGCCAGGGGTATTCCTTCCTCACTGACTGCGACACCGAGGTGGTGCTTAACGCCTATCTCTGCTATGGCGAGGACTGCCCGGAGAAGCTCAACGGCATCTTTGCTTTCGCGGTGGACGACGGCATCCGCGACCGGCTGTTTCTCTGCCGGGACCGCTTTGGGGTAAAGCCCCTGTTCTACACCATACAGAATGACCGGCTGGCCTTTGCCTCTGAAATCAAGGGCCTGTTTGAATTCCCCGGCGTCAACCCGGTGCTGGGCCGGGAGGGCCTTTGCGAGGTATTCGGCCTGGGTCCCGCCCGCACCCCCGGGCACGGGGTGTTTGAGGGCATCCACGAGCTGCTGCCCGGCCATTTCGCCCTGTTCGACCGGGAGGGCTTCCGGGAGCGGTCCTATTTTGAGCTGACCGCCGCCCCCCACGCCGCCAGCTATGAGGAGACTGTAGAGACCCTGCGGGAGCTGCTTTTGGACACGGTCCATCGCCAGCTGGCCGCCGACGTACCCCTGTGCACCTTCCTCTCCGGGGGACTGGATTCCAGTGTGGTGACAGCCATTGCCGCCGGGATTCTCAAGGAGCGGGGCCAGCGGCTGTCTACCTACTCCTTTGAGTTTGAGGGCAACGAGGCCTACTTCACCCCCTCCTCCTTCCAGCCTGACCGGGACCAGGACTGGGCAGAGCGGGTCAGCCGGGAGCTGGGCACAGACCACCACACCCTGCTGTGCACCAACGACCAGCTGGCCGACTCCCTGTTTGAGGCGGTCATTGCCAAGGATCTGCCGGGCATGGCGGACATTGACGGCTCCCTGCTCCACTTCTGCCGCCAGGTGAAGCAGAACCATGTGGTGGCCCTGTGCGGCGAGTGCGCCGACGAGATCTTCGGGGGCTACCCCTGGTTCCACCGGCGGGAGATGTTCGACGGCTCCCGCTTCCCATGGAGCGGCAACCTGGAGCTGCGCCAGTCCCTGCTGAACCCGGAGCTGCGGGAGCAGCTGCGCTTGGAGGACTATGTGTCCCAGCGGCTGGGGGAGACCCTGGAAACTGTGCCTGTGCTGCCCGGAGAAAACCCGGAGCAGGTGCGTATGCGGCAGCTCAGCTGCCTGAACATGCGGTGGTTTATGGCCACTTTGCTGGACCGGAAGGACCGGTGCAGTATGGCCAGCGGCTTGGAGGTGCGGGTGCCCTACTGCGACCACCGCATTGCCCAGTACCTGTATAATGTGCCCTGGGACTTTAAATGCCCTGGCGGAGAGCCCAAGGGTCTTTTGCGGGACGCCGCCCGGGGCCTGCTGCCCGAGGAGATTCTCCGGCGGAAAAAGAGCCCCTACCCCAAGACCCACAACCCCGGCTACGAGGCCATCCTGAAGCAGAGGCTCCGCTATATTCTGCGGGACAGCCTGCAGCCCATCCACAAGCTTCTGTCAGAGGAGGCGGCGCAGGGCCTGCTGGACCAGAGCTTTGACTATGGCAAGCCCTGGTTCGGCCAGCTCATGGCCGGCCCCCAGCTGCTGGCCTACCTCATTCAGGTGAACTACTGGCTGCTGCACTACAATATCTACATCGACCTGTAAACACCCGGGTCCCCTGTCCCGCACGCTGGCAGGGCCTTTTTTCGCCCGGACCGGGCCAAACCACTGGAATCGCAAGGGCTTCTGCGCCCTCTCCTTACGGATGGACGCGGGCCCAGTCAGCCCACTGCCCCGGCCACCCGTTCCTCCTCCAGCCTTTGCACCTTCACCTTTACCTCTATCTGGTACTGGCTCCGCCCCATCAGCTCCGGCCAGCGGGCCCCGTTCGCCCGCCAGTATGCGGGCTGCTCCCGGTACAGCTGGTTCCCGAAGCCGAAAATATCGCAGCCGTCTCCCTCAACAGCCTGGCGGACAGCGGCCTCCGCCTCATTCCGGAGCTTTTCCGCTGCCGCGGCTTCCAGGTAGGCACAGTCCAGACCGCTGGTGTCGGCGGCGCTTACATCAGCGGCCACCTCCATCTGAACGCGAAAGCTGGGCGGGTCCCCTGCCCGGGCCTGGGTTTTGGTCTTGATCCCCCGCAGGCTCAGGGTGACAACGCCGTTCTGGGCCTCCACCGCCAGCTCTCCCCGGTTCAGCTTGTTTGTCATCGCCAGATATCCCCGGGTCTGCTCTAAGGTGAGCAGGCCCTTTTGCTGTGCCCCAGAGAAATAGACCGTGCCCGCCGCTTCCACACTGTCCTCACCGGCCCGCAGCAGGGGCAGCACTGCCGAGCTCCCCTCCCGCCGCATGCCGTTCACAAAGCCCAGAATGTCCATGTCCACCGCCTGGCCGTTCCACCGCCCCCCGCTGCCCAGAGCTTCCAGCTCTGACATGCGCATGAGCTTGCCGTCCTTTTCCGTGGAGAGCACCTCCTCGGCTGTGCCCTCTGCTACAAACAGCTCCACAGCGGGCCGGGTGTTGTAGTACCGGACAAAAAAGTCCAGACAGCCGTCCAGGCCCCGGCGGGCGCAGTCCATGCCAAACACCACCAGGTAGTTGTGGGCGTAAAAGGGCTCCCGTCCGGTGGTGAGGGACAGGGAGGACAACGCTTCCAGCACTGTCTCCCCTTCACAGGTAAACAGCTCCTCCCCCTCCTCCGCCGAGGTAGAGGACCGCACCGTCACCCGGTAGCCCTCTCCGGTCCAGTCTACCCCAATGCCGTGGATGAGCACCCGCTCGTACAGCTCCGGGTAGCCGCAGCCGGAAAGACACAGACAGAGAGCCGCCAGCAGCACAAAAATACGCCGTTTCATTTCTCCCGCCTCCTTCCCCGAAGCAGCCTTCCCAGCCAGACCAGCAGGGGCAGGCCCGCGCCGCTGACCACGGTGCACCAAAACAAAAATTCCGTATTCAGCAGGAAGTCCTGGGCCTCCCGGCTTCCGGCAGTGGCCCAGGCCAGCAGAAGGATCAACACTGCCGCTGCCCACAGGGCGGGCTTTGGCTCCTTCTCTCCCGCCAGGGCGGTAAAGCACACCCGGCAGGCGTACAGGTCGCAGCTGAGCTTGATGATCAGCCCCATCATCCAGATGCCGGTGAATACCGCGTCCAGCCGCTGTAAGGAGCGTATCTCGCTGAGGGAGGCCAGCACATACACCGGGAAATTCTGGGTATAGGCGTAGCGTCCCAGACAGCCCGCAATGAGCAGAATGACGCTGCCCACAAACAGGGTGGTCCCTGCCATCCAGCCGGCGAACCCCAGCTTTTTTCTTCCCTTTACCTGGGGCAGCAGCACCGCCATGTCTGCAAACACGGAGGTTCTTGCCAGAAACAGCATCACCCCCTGCCGGGTCTGGCCCAGGCCCTGATAGAACAAGGGCTCCAGGTTCTCTGTGTCAAACCGCCCCGCCGCCATGGCGAACACCAGCCCGCAGCCCAGCACCAGCACCGCGAAAACACAGGTGGCGCACCGGGCCACGGTCTCCAACCCCTTAAGCGCACCGTAAAGGGCCACAGCCCCCAGCGCGGCAACTACCAGCCCGGCAGAAAAGCCCGGGTTTACGGTGTCCATGAGGAATATTTGAAACATGCCCAGGGATGTGCCCCCCACCAGCACAAAATACAGGGCATAGCCCAAGGGGACCAGCCCCCCTGCCCTGCCTAATGTGTCCATAGCCAGCCGGGGAACGCTTTGTCCCTGCTCCCGGCCCATAGCCAGCCACAGGGGCAGAGCGATCAGCACCCCCGCCCCCATGGCCAGCAGGTAGGAAAATATGCTGTCCAGCAGGCTTTCGCCGCCGGTGTACTGGGCATTCAAGGCAATGGTGACCACTGTGCGGGACACGAACATGGCCAGAAAGAGCTGGGCCGAGCTGATTTTTGTGTGAGCCATCGCTGCTCCCCCTTTCATTGGCCGGCCTCCCGGCTGCCGGGCATGCTCTGCACATTGGCGCTGCCCTTTGCCAGCCGCCGCCAGTTGGCCCGCACAAACACATCCCGAAAGCTGAGCCGGCCATTATAGGGGGCCACCGGGGACAGCAGCGGCACCCCAAAGCTGTCGGTACCGCACAGATCCATAAGCAGCAGCACCAGGCCGATCATCACGCCCCACACCCCCAGAAAGTTCCCTGCCAGCAAAAAGGCCAGCCGCAGCAAGGCCAGGGGCTCATACAGCCGGGGCACCGCGTAGCCGGCAATGGCTGTCAGGGCCACTACCATCAGAGAGGGCGCGCTTACCAGCCCCGCCGACACAGCCGTGTCCCCAATCACCAGGCCCCCCACAATGCTTACCGTGGCAGAAAGGGACCGGGGCGCCCGCAGCCCCGCCTCCCGCAGCACCTCATAGAGAAAGTAGAGGATCAAGGTCTCCGCCATGACCGGGAAGGGGGTCTGGGCCTCGGACTCGCTGATCTTCAGCAGCAGGGCCTCGGGGAGCATCTCCGGGTGGTGGGTGGCAATGGCCACATACAGCCCTGGCAGAAAGGCGCTTAAGAAGAACGCCGCATACTTGAGCCAGCGGATGAAGGTGCCATAAAAGGGCCGGGTCAGGTAGTCGTCCAGGGTCTGAAAATTCTCCACAAACAAAAAGGGCACCAGAATGACGCTGGGGGTGCCCTCCATCAAAATGGCGATGCGCCCCTCCTGGATTTTGCCGCACACCACATCCGGGCGTTCGGTCATGCCCACCCCGCTGAACACCCCGCCCCGCTCCAGAAATCCCACCAGATACCCTGCCCCCAGGGCAGCGTCCAGATGGAAGGTCTTCAGCCTTTGGCGCAGCTGGTCCAGAATCTCCGGGCTGGCCACCCCTTCCAGATAGCACAGGGCCAGAGGCGTGTGGCTTTTGCTGCCCACCTCCGCCTTCTCAAACTTCAGGGCCGTGGTTTTCATCCGGCGGCGGATCATGGAGATGTTGTTCTGATAGCTCTCGTTAAAGCCGTCTTTCGCGCCCCGCTGCATTACCTCGTTCTGGGGCTCGTCCGGGCCGCGGCTCTCAAAGCCCTGCACCCCAAACACCAGCGCCTCCCCGCAGCCGTCAATACACAGCACCGCAAAGCCGCTCATCAGCAGCAAAAGCAGCTGGTCCATCTGGCTCTCCCGCTTCTGCTCCACCGAGCCCAGCACGGTTTTTTCCACCTGCTCCATAAGCCCCGGGCCCTGGCCGGTGAGCTGCCGGGCTTCCAACAGGGGATTAAGGATGCTCAGGGTGATGATCTGCTTGCTCACCAGGCCGTCCAGCCCGAACAGCGCGGCCCGGGCGCCAGAGAGCTCCAGCTCCCGCATCATGAAGTCCATGGCGTTTTCAAATTCCCTTTGCAGATACTGCTGGTTCTCCTCCAGCCTGGCCGATACCTTTTCCAGCTTTTTCAACGCTGCCAACCGATCCGCCTCCTTTTTTCGCAGCACAGGCCGCGCGCGGTTTCCATACCAGCAGTGTAGACCATTTCAGCTGGATTATGCGGATAAACCAGTCAGAAGCCAGAGATAATAAGCCTGTTATTTTTGGGAAAAGAGGGAGTCTATGCTGATATCCTTGGTACGAACTCTTATCATGTACGCAGCCATTTTGGCCAGCGTGCGGCTGATGGGCAAGCGGCAGATCAGCCAGCTGCAAACCTCAGAGCTGGTGGTGACCCTGCTCATCTCCGAGCTGGCGGTCATGCCCATTCAGCAGCACAACGAACCCCTTTGGAACGGCCTCATCCCCATGGTGGTGCTGGTGGGCTGTGAAATCGTGGTGTCGCTCCTTATGCTGAAAAGCGGGAAATTCCGGCAGGCGGTGTGCGGAAGCCCTATGGTGATTATTGAAAACGGCCGTGTACTGCAGGACCAGCTGCGCCGCCTGCGCATGAGCACAGAGGACCTGTTTGAGGAGCTGCGCCTGGCCGGGGCTTTTGCCCTGGAAGACGTGGCCTATGCCATTGTGGAGACCAACGGCCAGCTGAGCGTACTGAAAAAGTCCTCGGCTGACAGCCTGACCCCCAAGCAGGCGGGAGTCAAAGCCCCGGAGGAGGCCCTGGAGGTGGTGGTGGTCAGCGACGGGCAAATCTCTCAGAACTCTCTGCGTCTGTGCGGCCGGGACCCGGTCTGGCTGAGAGAGCAGCTGCGCTTTCAGGGCGCGGAGCTGGAGGACGTCTTTATTATGACGGCCCGGACAGACGGCAAGCAAATGATCATCAAAAAGCAGCGGACAAGCTCCCCAGGCGCAAAAAAATAGCGCCGGACCTTGCGTTTTTCCCCCTCCTCCGCTATAATGATGGGTAGAAACAGGGGTTCCGCCGCCCGGTCCAAGGGCTTATTGATTCTTTTGGGCTGTGTGGACTTCAGCAGGAGAGGGGGACGCCGGATGGAGCTGTCCGCACTGGACCAGGCGCTTCACGCTCTGTGGGAGGAGCTCCACAGCCTGGGCATCCCGGTCTCGAAAAAGCTTGCGCCCCATGTGCGGGTGAACACCCGGGCCAAACGCCGGCTGGGCTGCTGCTACTTCATCTCAGGCTCCTGCGCCATTGAGGTCTCCGCCCGGGTGGCGGAGGACCCGGAGCTGCTGCGCCTCACTCTGGTCCACGAGCTGCTGCACACCTGCCCCGGCTGCCGGGACCACGGACCCCGGTGGAAGGCCTGGGCCCAGCTGGCAGGCCAGCATTTACAACTGGACATCCGCCGCACTGTGCCCCTGGAGGACAGCCCCGGACCCCTGCGCCAGGAGACGGTAAAATATGTGCTGCAATGCCAGAGCTGCGGGGCGCTCATCCAGCGCAAGCGGCTCTCAAAGGCTGTCAAGACACCCTGGCGCTACCGGTGCCCCTGCGGGGGGCAGCTGAAGCGTCTGCCGGATATCCATTGACATTCCTGGGCAAATAGGGTAAAATAGGGGTATACTATCAATTTTTATGAGGGATTCTGCCATGAAAAAAGCCTGCTGTGCCCTGCTGTTCGCCCTTTCGCTGACACTTCTCACCGGCTGCTCCTCACCGGACGCCTTGCAGCTGGACCTTTCTCAGGGCTTTGGCAGCCAGCTCAAGCTGCTGCACCTGAACGCCAGCACCCAGGAACGCCGCCGCCGCATTCAGGACTTTCACGCCCTGCTGGAAAACGCCCAGCCCCTGGAAAAGGACCTCTCTCTGTTCGCCTATTACCCGGACTACCGGCTGGAACTGCTGCGGGACGGCGAGCGGGTCACTGTGGTCATGGATGTAAACGGGGAGTTTGTAGACTTCCATTATCTGGATGAGGACGTGATCTATCGTTCGGCTCTCAGCGCCAAGGACCTGAAAAAGCTCATCCATCAATACAGCTGAACACAAAAATGCGCGCAGAAAAGCCCTTCGCAAAAGCGAAGGGCTTTGTTTGCGTTCAAGCACCGGCTGGCTGAAATCAGTCGCTGGTGTAGGGCAGCAGCGCCAGATGGCGCGAACGCTTGATGGCCACAGTCAGCGCACGCTGATGGCGGGCGCAGGTACCGGTCACGCGGCGGGGAAGAATCTTGCCCCGCTCGGAGATGAACCGGCGCAGCTTGGCCACGTCCTTGTAATCAATAAACTCCGCTCTGTCCACACAGAAGCTGCAAACCTTTTTGCGCCCCTTGCGGCCCCGGCGAATTTCTCTCTCGGGTCTGTCCGGCATAGCTGAAACCTCCTTCACATATGATTCGCTGGATTTCAGAAGGGCAGGTCGTCGTCGCCCATGATTTCTTCAAAGCCTCCATCGCCGCCGCTGCTGAAAGCCGCGGGCGGGGGCTCTGCCGGGAAGGTGGGCGCGGCCCCAAAGCCGCTGTCCTGGCCGCCGTAGGATTTTCCCTGACCATAGGCAGGGGCCCGGTCATAGGAGGAAGCGCGGTCCTCATAGGCAGGGCGGTCTCCTCCATAGGCGGAGCCGCTCTCCCGTTTGGAGCCGGTAAAGCTCACATTGTCCGCCACTACCTCCACCGCAGTGCGGCGGTTGCCCTGCTTATCCTCATAGCTGCGGGTCTGGATGCTTCCCGTCACGGCAATCATCTGTCCCTTTGTAAAGTATCTGGACACAAACTCCCCGGTGCCGCGCCAGGCGACCACGTCAATAAAGTCCGTCTGTCTTTCGCCAGAGGTCTTACTGACAAAATTGCGGTCTACCGCGATACGGAACGAACACACAGCGGTGTCGTTCTGCGTCCGCCTCAGCTCAGGGTCGGCAACCAGCCTGCCCATAAGCACCACCACATTCAGCATAATAGGCGACCTCCCTTTCTGTTTGGCCGAGGGGGACGCCCTCAGCCCTAAAGCCCGTTATTCCGCGCTCTCAGGGGCGGCGGGAGCCTCCACGGCCTCCACGGCGATGGCCTCCACGTCAACGCCCTCGTCCTCAGCCCGCTGGGGCTTCTGAGGCTTACGCTCCACGATGTGGCGGGGGTCCCGCTTGACGATCAGGGTGCGCACGATGCCGTCGGTGATCTGGTAGCGGCGGTCCAGCTCAGCAGTAAAATCAGGGCCGCTCTCAAAGTGGATGAGAGTATAATAGCCCTCGGTCTGCTTGTTGATGGGGTAGGCAAAGCGCCGTTTGCCCCAGTCGTCAACACTCTGGACAGTGCCGTTCTCTGCGATCAGCGTCTTGAAGCGTTCCACGAGAGCCGCATTGCCCTCCTCGCCCAGCTTTGCGGACGTGACGATGACGGTTTCGTAGAGATTTTTTCCTTCTGCCATTTGTATTGCACCTCCTTTTGGCCTTATGGCCCCGGGCTGAATCAATTTCCCGGAGCAAGGAAGTTTGAAACTCTGTCTCAAACAACTACTCCATTATACCATGCTTTCGGGGAAAGTCAAGGGATTTCTTGGACGGGGCAGAAGTCTCCCGGTTCAAGGATAGATACAGCCGTGTTCTGGATGTTTTTCACCGGACCGGGGACGCGGTCTCCGCCATCCGGGAAGGCGGCGGCTACATTTAGAGGACAGTCCGCAGCATAGTTCCACCAAAAGCAAAGGAAAGAGAGCTCTCGGGAGCCCTCTTTTCTTTTGTTTTACCTTAGAACAGCACCTTTTTACCAGAGCGGTGCGCCGCATATGCGCCCACCATAAAGCGGGTGAGCTCCACCGCGTCCTCTATGCCGTTGGGGGCTTCGCCCTGGCCGTTTACTCCGTCGATCCAGGCGTCTATGGGCATGGGGTCTGCGGGAGGAAGCTCGGTCATCTGCACCAGCTTGCCCCCGGTCTCCTGGCAGGCATATTCCAGAATACCGTTGTGCACCATCAGCGAGCCCTCGGCGCCGCTGAGCTCCAGCACATAGGGCATACCCTTGGTGACAAAGCCTGTCTCAGAGACGCCAATGGCCCCGCCCTCGAATTCCAGCACCGACACGGCGTTGTCCTCCACCGGCTTGCCAGTCACCTGGGTAAACTGAGAGACAATGGACTTGGGGCTGCCCATCATCCAGGCAAGGGTATACATGGGGTGGGCGCCCAGGTCCATCATGGCCCCGCCGCCGGTCTCGGCCTCATTATAAAAGTGGTCGGGGAGCCAGCCCGCCGAGCTGCCGTCGTGGGCGTCCCGCACCCGGGCGTAAGTAATGCGCCCCAGCTTGCCGCTTTCCGCCAGGGCCTTGGCGGCTTTCAGGGTGGGCCAGGTCTTGTGGGGGAAGGAGATGGTAAATTTGACTCCCGCCTTCTTCACTGCCTGGGCAATCTCCTGGGCCTCCTCGTTGGTAAAGGCCAGCACCTTTTCGGTGAAGATATGCTTGCCTGCGGCGGCAGCGGCCAGCAGCACCTGGGTATGGCGGCAGGTGGCGGTGGTGACCTGCACGGCGTCGATGGAGCTGTCGGCCCAGATGGCTTCCAGGTCCGGCTGGAAGGGAATCCCCAGCTTTTCTGCGGCAGCGCTTCCCCGGGCGGGGTCGCTGTCCCACAGGCAGGCCAGTTGGGCGTGGGGGTTCTTTTGAATAGCCTCGGCGTACTCCATGGTGTGGACATGCCAGGCGCCAATCACTGCGACTTTCATAGGTAACTTCCTTTCGTGGTGAAATATATATTTTATTGGCAAAGAGCTCAAAACGGTAAGAAAGGCTGTGCGCAAGCCGGACTCAGCAAAGCCGCTGCCGTCAAATGCAGGAGAAGCAGTTTCCTGTTCCTCCTGAAAGGAAGAGCTGAAACAAAAATATAGAAGAAATAACCAGCGAGCGCAGACGCGCGGCCCTTTGCGCGGGTGCAGGTCCTTTTGCGGAGCAAAAGGGCCGACGGCTTGCGAAGCAAGACGGCGAGCGTCCTGTTTGCGGGCGGCAGATTCGGAGCAGGGCGCGGTTGTGGTCGCCCCCGCTACCCCGCTGTGCAGCGGGACCGATGTTTTCCGCGCGAGGGTCACTCCGCCTCCCCCAGCTCCTTCAGGATGCGCTCCGCAGCCGCCCGCTTGGCATTGGCCTCTGCCGCCAGCCGCAGCGCCGTGCGCTTCAGGTCCTCTCCACTCTCACAGCTGGCCTCCAGCCCCTGGCAGGCCTCCCGCACCGCGCTGGTGTGGGCTGAGAGAAAATCCTCATACAGCTCCGGCTCCATGGGCCCCTCCAACAGCGACTTGATGTCCTGTATCGCCAGCACCTGCTTGAGCATACAGATGGCTGTCAGCGCCGCCAGATGCTCCCGGCTGTACTTCTTTTTCTCCGGATGGGGCAGCACGCCGCTTTTCACATAATTGTTGATCATGGAATTGGTCAGCAGCAAATCCTCCTCATCCCGCTCAAAAAAACGCAGGCTGTCCCGCAGGTAGAGCAGCACCTGGTCTACATACAAGGGGATGGTAGGCAGCTGCTCCCAGGCGGGGGGCGAGAGCGCCTTGCCCTCCCGGGCCCAGGCAAGAATTTTCTCTATTGGTTCCATTGGGCCCCCTCCTTGTCCAGAATGTCCAGAAGGCCGGATATTCTGTCGATACGGAGCAAGCCCTTTTGGGGCGCAGGCGCGGCAATGTCCCGGCCAAGCGCCTGAACATGGTCGATGCCATAGCTCTTATCCATCTCAGGCCGCCATACTGACTCAGCACATATCTGAACAGGAAAAATACCCAGCTGGGCCGCGCCCTCGCAGTTTTTGGGGTTGTCGTCCACAAAGACGGTCTGCTCCGCAGGGAGCCCCATTTTGGAGAGAGCATCCTGGAACATCAGGGGATCAGGCTTTAGCGTGCCAAGCTCGTAGCTGAACGTGGTACAGTGAAAGTATTGCAGAATATCAAAGTGCTCCAACAGGGGGATGATGGACGGCCATGTGTCGGAGATGATGCCAAGCCGGTATTTGCCGCGCAGGGCCTTCAGCGTCTCAACCGTGTCGTCAAACAGGCGGTAGTTGTCGTCTTTATTATTCACCTTATCATCCGCAACCGCCTTCAGCTCGGCGTCTGTCAGCTTCAGGCCCAGCTCGCCGGCAAGCACCCTGTAATACCGCAGAAAAATCTGATACTCCTCCTCTATGGACAGCACAGGCCTGCTGTGTTCCACCGCCCGCTCCTTTGCGGCCCGGTCCTTGGCGGCTTTCACCTTCTCTGGCGGCAAGGCGGCTAATTTTTCAGGAGAGAAATAGCGCTTGGCGAAATCTGAGAACATAAAGCTCCCCGAGGGCGGGTACAGCAGCGTGCCGCCCAGGTCCAGAAAAATGCCCTTGATATTTTCCAGCTTATCCATTGTGTTCCACTCCTTTGCCTTTTCTGGTATTGTAGACCATGTAAGAGGATTTGTCAAATTTTTATAGGCCCCGTTGCCTTTCATGCCGGATTATGCTAAAATAATAGGACATTGAAACATGGAAAGGTAGCAGGAAAATGAGCTTGAATAAGAATGATATGTTGGAGCTGCGCCGCCGGGTGCTGGAAAAGGATTTCGCCCGCATGAACGAGCGTCAGCGCCAGGCGGTGTTTCATACCGAGGGGCCGCTGTTGATTCTGGCCGGGGCCGGCAGCGGCAAAACCACGGTGCTGGTGAACCGCATTGCCAACCTGGTGCGCTACGGCAAGGCCTACAACAGCGGCTTTTTGCAGCCGGAGTTCACGGATGGAGACCGGGAGAGCTGTCAAAGCTACCTGAATGGGGGAGAGCTCTCTCCCATTGCCCAGGCCAGGCTTTCGGTGTCGGCCTGCGCCCCCTGGCGTATTCTGGCCATCACCTTCACCAACAAGGCGGCAGGAGAGCTGAAAGAACGCCTGTGCGCCATGCTGGGAGAGGAGGGCCGGGATGTGTGGGCCTCCACCTTCCATGCCAGCTGCGCCCGTATGCTCCGCCGGGACGGGGACAGGCTGGGCTACAGCTCTCACTTCACCATTTACGACACTGACGACAGCCGCCGCATGATGAAGCAGGTGATGACAGACCTGGACATCAATGAGAAGGCTCTGGGCCACAAGGCCATTCTGGCGGAGATTGCCCGGGCCAAGGACAGCCTGGTCTCCCCGGAGGAGTTTGAAGACCAGGCCGGGGACGACTTCCGGCTGCGGCAGGTGGCCCGGGCCTACCGGGCCTATCAGCGGCGTTTGGCAGACGCGGACGCCATGGACTTTGACGACCTGCTGGTGAACACGGTGCGGCTGTTCCAGAAATGTCCCGATGTGCTGGAATATTATCAGGACCGCTTCCGCTATATCATGGTGGACGAGTATCAGGACACCAACCATGCCCAGTATGAGTTTGTGCGCCTGCTGGCGGAAAAATCCAACAATCTCTGCGTGGTGGGCGACGACGACCAGAGCATCTACAAATTCCGGGGAGCCACCATTGAGAACATCATGAACTTTGAGCAGGACTTTGCCGGGGCCATGGTGGTGCGGCTGGAACAGAACTACCGCTCTACCCAGAACATTCTGGACGCGGCCAACGCGGTGATTGCCCACAACAAGGAGCGCAAGGGCAAAACCCTGTGGACCGCTGCCGGGGCCGGGGAGAAGCTGCGCCTGCACACTGCCGAGAACGAGCAGGACGAGGCCGAGCGGGTGGCCCGCACCATTCTGGACGGGGTTGCCAAGGGGCGGAAATTCTCCGACTACGCTGTGCTCTACCGGATGAACTCCCAGTCCTTGGCCTTTGAGAGAAACTTTGCCAAGTCCGGCATCCCCCACCGCATTATCGGCGGCACCCGCTTCTTTGACCGCAAGGAGGTGCGGGACATGATCGCCTACCTCAGCGTTATCAACAACCCTGGGGATGAGATCCGTCTGCGGCGGATCATCAACACCCCCCGGCGCAGCATTGGAGACAAAACCGCCGACACCGCCGCCATGATCGCCCAGCAGGTGGGCGAGAGCATGTTCCAGGTAATCGGCCACCCGGGGGACTTCCCCGCCATCAGCCGGGCGGCGGGCAAGCTGCTGCCCTTTGCCCAGATGATGCAGGCGCTTATGGACAAAAACGAGGAGGGCATGGCCCCCAGCGAGCTCTATGCCGAGCTTTTGGAGCAGACCGGGTACCTGATGTACCTGCGCACCGATGAGCCGGAGAAAGCGGAGGACCGCATCGAAAACGTGCAGGAGCTCTCCACCATGATCCAGCGTTATGAGCAGGAGAACGGGGACGAGGCCAGCCTCTCGGGCTTTTTGGAGGAGGTCTCTCTGTTCACCGACATTGACAATTATGACGCGGAGGCCGACTCGGCGGTGCTGATGACCATTCACTCCGCCAAGGGCCTGGAATTTCCCGTGGTGTTCCTCCCTGGCTGGGAGGAGGGGGTCTTTCCCGGCAACGCGGTGCTGTACGACCCCAGCCAGGTGGAGGAGGAACGCCGCCTGGCCTATGTGGCCATCACCCGGGCCAGAGAGGAGCTGTATATCTTTAACGCGGAGAGCCGGATGATCTTCGGCTCTACCAACCGCAACCATCTCTCCCGGTTTGCCCAGGAGGTGCCCGAGGCGCTTACCGAGCGCAGCCGCTCCCGGGAGTACATGGGCCGCAGCGTCGCCATTACCCACGGGGACGGCCCCGTGTCCCCGGCCCGGCCCCAGCGGGGGGCCGCCTACCGCCCCGCCCCCCACAAGCCCGCCCCTACAGGCACCTACCGGCTGGGCGACACGGTGCAGCACAAAACCTTTGGCACAGGGCTTATTGTCAGCGCAACGCCCATGGCCAACGACACGCTGCTGGAAATTGCCTTTGACAAGGCGGGCACCAAAAAGCTTATGGCCAATTTTGCCCGGCTGACCAAGCTGTAAAGCCCCATGGAAGTCTGGACCATAGACGCTGTGCGGACCCCCGCCCAGCTGAAAGCTGTGCCGGACATGTGCTATAGTAAACGCGCTTGAAAATCGGTCCATCCCGATTTTCAAGCAGAACGGTTCGGGGACACCCGTGCCGCCCCGTTAACAATATCAAATCCTCGGGGAACGCCTGCGGGAGGTATAGCTCCCCAGGCCTGGGTGGAGCGGCTGAAGGGGGCGGAACGCCGGCTGCTGCGCTGGCCAGCCTGGAGAGCCTGGTCTGCGGCTGCCGCCCCCATTCAGGAGCTCCATGGCCAGACTGTTTGCCAGAAACTGCTATCAGGAGGCAAGCCATATGAAAATCTGTCTGACTGTGCCCGAACGCTTTGCCGCCCAGGCTGAGCTGCCCGTCCTGCTCCGGGAGCCCGCTGACCTGACCCTGTTCCCCGAGGGCTTTCTCCGGTCACAGGAGGACCTGGACCTTGCCCTGCGGCTGACAGAGGAACGCCCGGGCACAGTGGTGGCCGGATACCGGGACGGGGACTGGGAGAAGGCCCTGGTCATAGAGAGGGGCCGGGTAGCGGACGAGTATACCAAGTGTATTCTGACCCCCCAGGAGCGGGACAAGGGCAAGCGGCCAGGGGACCGGCTCCACTGTCTGAACAGCTCTCTGGGCAGGCTGGCCGTGCCGGTCTGCTATGAGCTCCATTTTCCCGAGGCCTGCCGGGTGATGGCTCTGGAAAACCCGGTTTTGCTGCTGAACCCCATTGGCACAGGCATGTGGCACCGCCGTCAATATGACCAGTGGCGGGCCCTGGCCAGAGCCCGGGCCATTGAGAACCAGCTGCCTGTGCTGGGCTGCTGCCACTTTTGCGGAGAGCTGCCCCTGGCCTTTGCCTTTGACTGCCACGGGGAGCCTCTGTTGGAGGCAAAGGGAGAGCGCGGGGCTTTTGGTGTGGAGGTGGAGCTGCCCGAGTCCTGTCCCATTGACTATTTCGTGGACCGGAGGCCGGAGCTGTTCGGCCCCCTGGCCCAGTAAGGAGGCGTCATGATAACCAGAATAGAGGAAAAGGAGCGGAAGGAGCAAATCTGCCGGACGGTATTGGCCGCTCTGCCCGACTGGTTCGGCAAGTCTGAGAGCGTGGAGGAATACGCCAGGACCTGCCGGGAGCTGCCCCTGTGGGCGGAGCTGGAGGGGGAGGAGGTCCGGGGCTTCATTGCCATGCGGCCCACCAGCCTCTACGCGGCGGAGCTGTATGTCATGGGTGTGCGCCAGGAGTGCCACCGGCAGGGGATAGGCCGCAGGCTGTTCCGGGCCTTGTATGAGGAAGCAGCCAGGCAGGGCTTTCGGTACCTGACGGTAAAGGCCGTGGAGATGGGGCATTATGAGGACTACGACCAGACCAACCGCTTCTACCAGGCCCTGGGCTTTGTGGAGTTGGAATGCCTGCCCACCCTGTGGGATGCGGCCAACCCCTGTCAGATTTATATCATGGATGTGAGATAAGATGAAAAAACTGCTGATCTATCTGAAAGAATACCGGAAGGAGTGCGTGCTGGGCCCCCTGTTCAAGCTGCTGGAGGCCAGCTTTGAGCTGCTGGTGCCTCTGGTGATGGCCTCGGTGATTGACACCGGCATTGCCCAAGGAGACCGGGACTATATCATCCGTATGTGCCTGGTGCTGGTGGGCCTGGGAGTAATCGGGCTGGCCTGTTCGCTGACAGCCCAGTTCTTCGCGGCCAAGGCCTCGGTGGGGTTTGCGGCCAAGGTGCGGGCGGCGCTGTACGGGCACATTCAAAGCCTCAGCTATGCCGACATGGACCGGGAGGGCTCCTCTACCCTGATTACCCGCATGACCAGCGATGTGAACCAGGTGCAGAACGGCATGAACCTGACCCTGCGGCTGCTGCTGCGGTCGCCATTTGTGGTGTTCGGGGCCATGGTCATGGCCTTTACCATTGACTGGAAGGCCGCGCTGATCTTTGTGGGGGTCATTCCCCTGCTGTCGGTGGTGGTGTTCGGGGTCATGCTGTGGACCATGCCCCGCTACAAGCAGGTGCAGGCCCGGCTGGACAAGGTGCTGGGCCTCACCCGGGAGAATCTCACCGGGGTGAGGGTGGTGCGGGCCTTTGGCCGGGAGGAGTCGGAGACTGAAGGCTTCCGCCAGGAAAACGGCGCGCTGACCCAGCTGCAGGAGTTTGTGGGCAAGGTCTCGGCGCTGATGAATCCCGTGACCTATATCATCATCAACCTGGGGGCCGTGGTCCTGATCTGGGCCGGGGCTGTGCGGGTGGACGCGGGAATGATCACCCAGGGAGCCGTGGTGGCGCTGCTCAACTATATGTCCCAGATTCTGGTGGAGCTGGTGAAGCTGGCCAACCTGATCATCAACATCACCAAAGCCCTGGCCTGTGCCAACCGCATCTCGGCGGTGCTGGACACAGAGCCCACCCTGCGCTCTCCGGACAAGGGCCGGGCAGGCAGCGGGGCCGGGGTGGTCTTTGAAAATGTGGAGCTCACCTATCAGGGGGCGGGCGCGCCCTCCCTCACAGGGCTGAGCTTTACCGTGGAGCCCGGAGAGACCGTGGGCATTATTGGCGGCACCGGCAGCGGCAAAACCTCCCTGGTGAACCTGATCCCCCGGTTTTATGACGCCACCGGCGGCCGGGTGACGGTGGGAGGCATAGACGTGCGGGACTGGCCCCTGGAGGAGCTGCGGGCCCGCATTGGCGTAGTGCCCCAAAAGGCGGCGTTGGTGACCGGCACCATCCGGGAGAACCTGCTTTGGGGCCGGGAGGGAGCCTCGGGCCAGGAGCTGTGGCAGGCGTTGGAGACAGCCCAGGCCAAGGATTTCGTCAAGCAGAAGCCCAAGGGGCTGGACGAGCCGGTAGAGCAGGGGGGCCGGAATTTCTCCGGGGGCCAGCGTCAGCGGCTGACCATTGCCCGGGCCCTGGTACGCCGGCCGGAGCTGCTGATTCTGGACGACAGCGCCAGCGCCTTGGACCTGGCCACAGACGCCCGGCTGCGTCAGGCCATTGCCGGGCTGGACTATAAACCCACCGTGTTCATCGTGTCCCAGCGCACAGCCTCCATCCGCCACGCGGACAAGATCGTGGTGCTGGACGACGGCAGGGCCGTGGGGGTAGGCGCCCATGAGGAGCTGCTGGAAAGCTGCTGGGTCTACCGGGAAATTTATGAGTCCCAATTTCAAAAAAGCAAGGAGGGGGCTGTAGAATGAAGTCCAAAGCAAAAAAGGGCGCCCTGAAAAAGGTGCTGCGCTACATCCGCCGGTATTGGCTGCTGGTGGGGCTTTCGGTGGCGCTGGCGGCGGTATCTGTGGCGGCGGCGCTGTACATCCCCATTCTCACCGGCAATGCGGTGGACCTGATTGTGGGCCCGGGCAAGGTGGACTTTGAGGGCGTCTTCCGCATTCTGGTACAGATTGGGGGGGTTATCGGCCTGGCCGCTCTGGCCCAGTGGGTGATGAGCGTCATCAACAACCGGGTGACCTACCGGGTTGTCAGGGACATCCGGGAGGAGGCCTTCCGGCATATTCAGGTCCTTCCGCTGAGCTATCTGGACGCCCACCCGGCAGGTGAGACTGTCAGCCGGGTAATTGCCGATGTAGACCAGTTTGCCGACGGCCTTCTGATGGGCTTTACCCAGCTGTTCACCGGGGTCATCACCATTCTGGGCACTCTGGGCTTTATGTTCTCGGTGAATGTGGGCATCACACTGGTAGTGCTGGTGGTAACGCCGGTTTCGCTGGTAGTGGCGGCGTTCATTGCCAAAAGCACCTACAGCATGTTCCGGCTTCAGTCTCAGGTGCGGGGCGAGCAGACCGCCTTTGTGGAGGAGACGGTAGGGGGCCAGAAGGTGGTGCAGGCCTTTGGCCAGGAGCGTCAGGCCCAGGAACGCTTCGGAGAGATCAACGAGCGGCTGCGCAAGTGCTCTCTGCGGGCCATCTTCTTCTCCTCCATCACCAACCCCTCCACCCGGTTCGTCAACTCTCTGGTGTACACCGGGGTGGGCATTGCCGGGGCTCTGGCCGTGGTGGGCGGAGGACTCACGGTGGGCCAGCTCACCTGCTTTTTGAGCTATGCCAACCAGTACACCAAGCCCTTCAACGAGATCTCCGGCGTGGTTACCGAGCTGCAAAATGCCCTGGCCTGCGCCGCCCGGGTGTTCGAGCTCATCGAACAGCAGCCGCAAACTCCTGACGCGCCCCTGGACCTGGGCGAGGCCGGCGGCAGCGTGGAGATCGACGATGTGTTCTTCTCTTACCAGCCCGGCCAGAAGCTCATCGAGGGTTTTGGCCTGGGGGTGCGCCCCGGCCAGCGGGTGGCTTTGGTAGGGCCCACCGGCTGCGGCAAAACCACGGTCATCAACCTGCTCATGCGTTTTTATGACGTGGACGCCGGGGCCATCCGGGTGGACGGCAGAGACGTCCGGGATGTCACCCGGAAAAGCCTGCGCCGGAACTATGGCATGGTGCTGCAGGATACCTGGCTGAAAAACGGCACGGTGCGGGAGAACATTGCCTACAGCAAGCCCGACGCCAGCGACGCAGAGATTGAGGCAGCGGCCCGGGCAGCCCATGCCCACAGCTTCATCAAGCGTCTGCCCAAGGGGTATGACACGGTGATTGGCGAGGAGCTGGGGGGCCTGAGCCAGGGCCAGAAGCAGCTGCTGTGCATTGCCCGGGTGATGCTCTCTTTGCCCCCTATGCTCATTCTGGACGAGGCCACCTCCTCCATCGACACCCGCACCGAGGCCCGCATTCAGCGCGCCTTTGCCAAAATGATGCGGGGGCGCACCAGCTTCATTGTGGCCCACCGGCTGTCTACCATTCAAGACGCGGACATGATTCTGGTCATGCGGGACGGCCACATTGTAGAGCAGGGCAGCCACCAGCAGCTGCTGGACAAGGGCGGCTTCTACGCCGAGCTGTACAACAGCCAGTTCGCGGTGGTGTAAGACATGGTGATCACCTGTGTCTGCGCCTCCAACATTCTGCACAGCGTGTCCCAACGGCTCTGCGCCATTGCTGCCAACCATTTGACCCAGGCGGGCGCTGTCTGCGAAATCGTCTGTCTTCACAGGCTGCGGCGGATGCTTTTATACCCTGCGCTGCTGCCGGGACAATGCTTTCAACGCGCTCTATGAAAGGCTTGTGCGCTCCGACGGTCTGCTGTTCGTTTCTCCCCATTACGCGCCCATTCCTGCCAGGCTGTGCATGCTGCTGGAAAAGATGGAGGAGATCGCCTTTCTCCACTGGTGGAAGGACAGCGGCTACCGGGCCGAGGCCTGGGGCATTCCGGCAGGGATCGTCTCTCACGGGGGCGGAGCCGGTTGGGCTTTGAAAAGCTATAAGGCCATGGTCAACGACACCATTGCCAATGCCACCATCCAGTGCCGGGTGGTCCCCTATCATAGTCCTTGGGACACAGGCCTTGCTCTGCCGGTGAGCCGGGTGGAGGAAGGGGCGGGCATCTTCCCCATACAGAGGTATGACCGGGAGGGCATCACCCTGCTGACTGGTTACGCAGATATGCTTCTGCAAGCAGCCAGGGCAGGACGGTCAAAATAGAGAAAAAGCCGCGGGGCGTTTCCGCGGCTTTTTTGCCGCTCACCAAAACCCGCCTTTCCCCATAGTATGGAGTACCCCCCTGTCAGGACGGGGCAAGCCCCCAAGGGGGAAGAAGGGAGTGCAGGTTTCATGATTGGTTTCGGGATCATCGGCGGCGACCGCCGCCAGCTGTATCTGGCCCGCTCGCTGGCCGAGGACGGGCATCTGGTCCTGGTAAATGGAATGGAGCGGGCCCAGGACACAGCGGGGCTGAAAATGGCCCAGCTGCCCGACCTGGCGGAGCGCTGCGAGGTGATCCTTCTGCCTCTGCCCGTCACCCGGGAGGGCGCGGCCCTGAACGCTCCCTTTGCCGGCCAGGCCATTCCTCTTGACAGGCTGGAAACAGCGTTGGCAGGGCACCGGGTGTTTGGCGGCATGCTGGGCGCGCTGGGGGAGGGCTCTCCCTTCTGGCAGAGCTGCCGGGACTACTACGCCCAGGAGGAGCTGCTCACCGGCAATGCCTGGCTCACCGCCGAGGGCGCGGTGGCTCTGGCTGTCACCCAATACCCCGGCACCTTAGGGGGGGCCAGCTGCCTGGTGGCGGGGTATGGACGCATCGGCAAGGCTCTGTGTCCTATGCTTCGGGGCATGGGGGCCCAGGTGTTCTGTGCCGCCCGGCGGCCTGAGGCGTTGGCGGCAGTTCGGGCGTTGGCGGCAGTTCGGGCGTTGGGCTGCGTGCCCCTGGGGTATGACCAGCTTCAGCGTCCCTTTGACCTGATCTTCAACACCGTGCCTGTGCCGGTGCTGGGCAGCGCGGTTCTGGTCCGTCAAAAACAGGATACGCTGCTGATGGAGCTGGCCTCCGCCCCCGGCGGCTTTGACCGGGCAGCGGCAGAGCGGCTGGGGCTGAGCATTCTGGACGCCCCCTCGCTGCCAGGAAGGACCTCGCCCAAGGCGGCGGGAGAGCTGATTAAAACGACCATTTATCATATGCTGGAGGCTGACCAGGCGGGAAAACCCCTGAGCCGGCCTTGAAGAACACAAGGAAAGGAGATGGTCAGAATGCAGACCCTGGGTTTCGCCATGTGCGGGTCCTTCTGCACTCTGGACCGGGCCATGGAGCAAATGTCTGCTCTCAGCAGCCAATATGCCCTGCTTCCGGTCATGTCCCAGAACGTATATGAGACAGACACCCGCTTTGGCAGGGCGGTGGACTGGATTGCCCGGGCCGGGGACACTGCCGGCAGACCAGTGCTGCACACGATTGTAGAGGCCGAGCCCATTGGCCCCAAGCGCCTGGTAGACGCCATGGTGGTGTGCCCCTGCACAGGCAACACCCTTTCAAAAATTGCCCTGGGCATTACCGACACCCCGGTGACTATGGCGGTAAAGTCCGCCCTGCGGGTAGGCCTGCCGGTGGTGCTGTGCCTTGCCAGCAACGACGCTCTTGGGGCCTCTGGCCAGAACGCCGCACGGCTGATGAACACCAAAAACGTCTATTTCGTCCCCCTGAGGCAGGACGACCCGGAGAAGAAGCCCTTCTCCCTGGTGGCAGACTTTTCCCTTTTGCAGGAGACAGTGGCCGCAGCCCTGGAAGGGCGGCAGCTGCAGCCCATTTACCGCTGAACCATGAGGGAGCGAAAAAAAGACCCAGCCAAACCGGCCGGGTCTTTTTTGGTCTATTCGTTTAAAGAGAGCCCCAGCTCCCGGCACCGTTTCACCGCCAACTGGTGCCCCTGCCGCGCCGCCTGCAAATACCAGCGGCGGGCCTGTTCCATGTCAGGGGCTGTGCACTCTCCCTTTTCGTAGAACTCCGCCAGATTATACTGGCCGTCCCAGTCGCCGTGCTCCGCCGCCCGCCGGGTCCAGTAAAAGGCCTTTTCCGGGTCCTTTTCCACACCCAGCCCTTCCCAGTAAAAGTACCCCGCCTGGCATTCCGCCAGGGGATACCCTTGCTCCGCCAAGGGGAGAAAGCCCTCCAGGCATTTGTCATACCTTCCGGCCTTCCAATAGGTCTCAATCAGGGCATTGCAGATATCCAGCTCCGGGCAGGGCTTATAGTAGCTGCTTGCCATAATATCACCTCACGCGTTCTGATATTCCTCAATCATCCGCTTGGCAAGCCTGGCGTCCACAGTGGCAAAGCCCTCTGGGTCCGTGTAGTCCAGAGTGCGCAGCACCTCCTGAGACTGCTTGTACACCTCCACCCGGGTAGAGTGGTACACAGGCTCCAGCTGCCGGGGCACAAAAATGGCAAAGTCCATTTTCTCCCCCTCTGCCTTGCTGAAATA
Organism: Acutalibacter sp.; assembly: GCF_056800975.1. Classification (NCBI taxonomy): domain Bacteria; kingdom Bacillati; phylum Bacillota; class Clostridia; order Eubacteriales; family Acutalibacteraceae; genus Acutalibacter; species Acutalibacter sp. Next base: position 35,949 of record NZ_JBQISV010000001.1, on the reverse strand, counting down.
GGCGTGCAGCCGGGCATTGCCATAGCTGCGCCGGATGATGGTGCACAGGGCGTTCTTCATCAGCTCCACCGCCAGGTCGTCCAGGCCGCTGTCAAAAATCAGAATCTTCTCCTTGAGCTCAGCCAGGTTCTTCACCCGGCGGCGGACATAGCCCTTCAGGGGCTCGGTCGCCTCTACCGCGCTGCCGGCCCCCCCAGGCGTAACGCACACCACATACCCCGCCTGATTGTCCAGGTATACAAAGGGGTAGGCCATGGCCGCAAAATAGCTGCACCGCTGGCAGCGCCAGTCAAACAGGGTCTCGTCCAGAATGCTCTGCTTGAGCTCTGGGTTCTGCTGGGCGTTGACACTGGTGTACAGCCGGTATTTCTGCGTCTCCCCGCACTGCGGGCAGACAATGTCCTTTATAATCTCCGTTGACATTCCCCATTTCCTCCCAGACGATTATTCAAAGGGCAGGCCGTCATTCTCGTCGAGTTCCGCCGCAGGCGGAATCTCGGGTTCTGCCGCAGGCGGAATCTCGGGTTCTGCTGCGGACGGAGCCGCCCCCTCCCCTGCAGGCCCATCCGGCCGGGCCTCTTCCTGGGGCATAGGGTCCTGGTCAAAGCTCTCCACATCCGAAAGGTCGATCTCCTCGCTGTCCGGGTCCTCAGGGTTGTACTCCGCGTCTTCCTCCCGGGTGACGGTAATCTCTACCGGCCCCTTGTCAAAATGGAACAGGGTGCTCTTCTTCCGGGGCTTTACCGTGGCGGTGACAAACACAGCGGTAGGCCCGTCCGCCCCGCCGATGACCGCAATCGCATGCTGCTGGCGCACCACCTGTTCCAGGCTCTCCAAAGCGCTGTCCCGCTGGGCCAAAAGCTGGTCCAGACGCAGGCAATGGGCCTCGGCCACCGGGTTGTCCGGGTCCCGCAGGGCATTGTAATAGTACCGGCCCAGGGCCAGATATTCCTTTTCCGCAGCCTTCTCCTGGCAGCGAATGGCAGTGCGCAGCCGGTTGGCCGCAGCCAGACGCCGGTTTTTCTCCTTCAGCTGTTTTGCGGCCAGACGGACATTGGCCCGGGCCGTCTGGCTGATTTCCTTCCAATTTGCCATAATGCTGACCTCCTGCTGTTGATTCCGTATCCTTATCTAGGGCTTGTTTGAAAAATCGAAAACGCCGTCTTTTTACCCAGAAGCAGCCATCTTCTGCGTCGAAAATCCTCGTAATACGCAAGTATTGGCGTAGTTAGCGTAGCGAACTACAGCGGTTCTTCTCCTTGAAGCTGACCGCTTCTGGTCAAAATTCCGTCATTTCCTCTATTTTCAAACAAGCCCTGCTCAGTATAGCAGAAAGATATGAAAAAATCTTGTAGATTCCAGGGAACTCTCAGCTTTTTTTCAGCCGGATCACATTCCAGGAGGCAGGGCCCAGCCGGGACCTCAGCAGCCCGTCCTCCATCTGGTCCCTGTCCTCCACCGTGGAGGGGGCCACAGCCTCCCCGGCAGCGGAGTTCACCGCCTTAAAATCCTCGTGCTCCAACACGATGTGTTCCGCCAGCTGGTAGCCCTCAAAGGCCCGCAGGTCGCTCTCCAGAACAATGGCATTTTCCAGGTCCCGGTTGACAGCAAATACCGTGAGCTCCTCTTTTTCATCGTCCCACACAGCCACGGTCTCCACGTCGGTGACATCGGTGAACTCCTTGGTGTCGTGCTTAGAGGCGCGCTGGGCGGTGTTCAGGGCCACGCCGCGGCCATACTTTGAGGCGTGGAGATAGGGATAGTAGATGGTCTGCCGCCAGGCCGGGCCGTTCTCCTCGGTCATAATGGGGGCAATCACGTTGACCAGCTGGGCAAGGCAGGCCATGCGCACCCGGTCGCTGTGCTTGAGCAGGGTGATCAGCATCAGCCCCACCAGCAGCGCGTCTTCAAAATTATACTGGTCCTCCAACAGGTGGGGGGCCACCGACCAGGGGCGGTTCTGCATGGTGTCGCTGTCTGAGGCGTCGCTGTGGAACCAGACATTCCACTCGTCAAAGCTGAGCATAATGTCCTTCTTTGCCCGCTTTTTGGCCTTGACAAAGTCGCAGGTCGCCACCACTGTTCTGATGAACCGGTCCATATCGTCAGAGCAGGCCAGGAAGTTGGCGGTGTCGTTCAACCGGTTGCCGTAGTAGGTGTGCAGAGAGATGTAGTCCACGCTGTTGTAGGCCTCCTCCAACACCGTGGCCTCCCACTGGGGATAGCTGGGCATGCCGGTGTTGGAGCTGCCGCAGGCCACCAGCTCCACTGTGGGGTCAATCTGCCGCAGGGCCTTGGCAGTCTCGTCGGCCAGGCGGCCATACTCCCGGGCCGTCTTGTGGCCCACCTGCCAGGGGCCGTCCATCTCGTTGCCCAGGCACCAGGTCTTGATATGATGGGGCTCCTGCACCCCATGGGCAATGCGCATATCGCTATACTTGGTGCCAGAGGGGTGGTTGCAGTATTCCAGCAGATTGCAGGCCGCGTCAATGCCCCGGGTGCCCAGGTTGACGGCCATCATCAGGTCTGTGCCGGCCTTTTTGGCCCAGCGTGCAAACTCGTTGACGCCCACCTCATTGGTCTCGGTGCTGCGCCAGGCCAGCTCTAAACGGCGGGGACGCTGGGCCACCGGGCCCACGCTGTCCTCCCAGTAGAAGTTAGAGACAAAGTTGCCCCCGGGATAACGGACAATCGGCACCTGAAGCTCCCGCACCAGGTCCAGCACATCCCGGCGGAAGCCCTCCTCGTCGGCGCTGGCATGGCCGGGCTGCCACACCCCGCCGTACACCGCCCGGCCCAGGTGCTCCACAAAGGAGCCATATATACGCTTGTCCACCCGGCTGATCCGATGCTCCGGGTCCAGGGTGATGCGGGCGAATTTCATATCCATAGCATGATACCTCCCAGTCATTTTCCCTTAATTATACACTCCCGGCGGCGGACAAGTCAACAGCGGGAGAAAATAAAGAGGAGGCTTTCCGGCAAAGCGCGGACCTTTCCCGGTCCAGCTCCACTGGCCCAAAAGTCCGTCCGCCCCTTTTTATCAGGCTACCACTATGGTGGCGTTCTCCTTGACCTGATTGATGGCGTCCAGCAGCTTGCCCCTGACCTCTGGACTGAACAGCTTGACAAAGCTCACCGGCTTATCAAAAGGCGGCCTTTGCAGCTCCGCCATACTCTCCATGTACCCGTTCTGCTCGATGTGGCTGATGATTTTATGGACAAAAGCGATCTGCCTCTGATTCAGCGACTGGTCATTGATAAAAGCGGAAAAGGCCTGCATGGCGGCGTCGTGGTCCAGCCTGGCGATTTTCCGCACCAGCAGCCCAAAGGGAGTGTCCCCGAACTCCCTGCGGTAGTCCTGCTCGTCGCCCAGCTCTGTGGTCAGCACCCGTTCCAGCTCCTGATAGTCGTTGGGGGACAGGGGGACATTATGGGTCAGCTTGTGGATGGCCAGCATGTGGCCGTTCTCATTGACATAGCGGTTGACCTTTGCCCGGTAGTCCTCAAAGTCATAGGCCGCTTCAAGCAGCAGCCCCTCGCTCTGCGCAATAATCGGGTCGGCCAGCCGGGTAAACACAGGGTCTCCGCTGCCGCTCTCATTCAAAAACTGGATGAGGCCGCGGAGCTCCGCCCTCACCCTTTCAAACAGAAGCGCATCGCCCGCTGCCCAGAATTCGTCTGTGCCAATCCACTGGATGGTCTCAAGCTTCTCTTTCACCTGGGGAATATTCGCCTTCGCTTCCAGGGCCTCCCCAATCTCCCGCAGCTGTCTTTTTGCCCGGGAAAAGGCGGGTGTCTGCTCCATAAAAGCCAGTATGAGCCCATACATAAAATTATCGAAACGCTTGGCAAACTCGTCCGCCTCCTTCAGCTGCATAAGGGGCGCGATATACTGGATGAGCTCCCCCTTGTCTTCCTCGCTGATATGGACAAAGGCCTGGGGGCTTTTGAATTTCTCAACAAACTGCAGCCGCAGCCGCACCGAGACCAGACTCTGGTTCAGCTGCGCAACCTGCCCCTGGCAGAGGCCTGCCAGCTCAGAACGCCAGGCCTGGCAGGCGTCGCCGGCATATGCGCTCTCTTGCAGCAGGCTGATCAGCCTGACCTGCTTGCCGAAAATATTCTCCGACAGGGTTTTGGTCTCCCGGGACTCATAACCCTCTTTATGCTGCCGGAAGAACTCAAAGTTGCCGCAATAGTCAAAAATGAGAAAACGCCTTTTATCCGTATATTCCCCGTCGATCTGGTCTGTGCAGGCCAGGCCCTTGCAGAGCCGGGTACCGCGCCCAATCATCTGCCAGAACTTGGTTTTGGAACGCACTCTTTTGAAGAACACCAGATTGACGCATTCCGGCACATCAATGCCCGTATCCATCATGTCTACAGACACCACGATCCAGGGGGGCCTGTCCCCTGCCTTAAAGTCATCGATCACGGTCTGGGCATAGGAGTCGCCGCAAACCACCCGCTGCATAAAAGATCCCATATATTGGGGGTAGAGCTTGTTGAAACGCTCTACAATGTACTCGGCATGACGCTTGCTTTGGGCGAAAATAATAGAGCTGCCCACACGGTCGCCGCCTGCGGTTTTGACGCCCCGCTCCATCAGGTCCTGCAATACCGTGTCTACCGTTGTCTCGTTGAACACAAACTTGTTCAGCGCGGCGGAGGGCACAAAGGCAGGCACATAGCCGTCTTCCACAAAGTCCTCCTCATACCGCGCCTTGTCCTCCTCCGACAGCTGGTCATAGCTGATTCCCTCCTCCAAAAACCGGGTCTTGACCTCGTAATTATAGTAGGGGACCAGCACATGGTCTTGGGACACCGCCGTCTCATAGTCGTAGGCATAGGTGGGTACGCCGTGCTCCATCTCAAAGAAGTCGTAGGTGTTGCGGTCCACGTCGGTTTTGGGCGTAGCGGTCAGGCCCACCATCTGGGCGTCAAAATACTCGAAAATGGCCCGGTACTTTTTAAAAATACTCCGGTGGCTCTCGTCAATGATGATCAGATCAAAATGGGCGGGGGTAAACAGCCGCTGGCCGTCTTCTGTCTTGGTCTCATCAATGGCGTGAAGAATGGTAGGATAGGTAGAAAATATGATGCGCGCATTTCTGTCGTCCTTATTGGCGCAAAGATTGCACAGGGACATGTGGGGCAGATAATGCTTGAAGTCATCCTTCGCCTGCTTGACCAGCGCGGTGCGGTCGGCCAAAAACAGAATATTCGTCACATACCCGCCCCGGCTGAGCACATCTGTCAGGCTGGAGGCTGTCCGGGTTTTTCCGGCGCCGGTGGCCATGACCAGAAGATGCTTGCGAAAGCCCTGCTCTATCTGCCCGCACACAGCGCGGACAGCCTCCTTCTGGTAGTAGCGGTCGGTAATCCGGTCGTCAATGGGCACTTCGCCCAAATTCAGCCGCTGGGTCCGGCGGTTCATCAGCTTTTGCAGGTCATCCTTGCTGAAAATACCGCTGACCTTCCGCTGGGGGCCGGTCCGGTCGTCCCAAAAGTAAGTCTCAAACCCGTTGGTGGTGAACATCATAGGCCGGCGGCCAAATTTGCGTTCCAGACAGTCCGCGTAAAGCATGGCCTGCTTGCGGCCGGTGTTGGGGTCCTTGCTGGTGCGCTTGGCCTCTACAACCGCCAGGGGCAGGCCGTCCTTGCCAAAGAGGACATAGTCCGCAGCCCCTGCCTGGGCTCCGTTGGGCATACCCTCCACCGGATACTCCTCCTGCACATCCCCGTCCGCACCGGTGAACCGCCACCCCATCAGCTTCATGTCCACATCAATATATATTTTCCGCGTCTCAAACTCAGAGAGGTCCTCTGGCACAAAACTGCGCTCCTGCTGGCGGCGGTCTTTGGCCGCAGTGAGCTGACCGGACATCCGCCGGATCTGCGCCCGCAGCGCCTCAATCTCCGATTCCTTTTCCCCCAGCAGGCTCTCCTGCTCTCTGACCCGTTGGGAGTCCACCGAAAGCAGCTCTGTGGGCACCAGCGACTGGTCAAACTGCCGCTCCGCGTAGTCGCTGCCATAACAGTAGTCGACCCACTGGATGAACTCAAACAGCCCCTTGAGGGAGACCCAGGCCTCCCTCTCCCCCACGCTGCGCTCGGTGTGCACCGCCAGGTTGCCCAGCCGGATGATAAAGGGCAGCTTGCCCCAGGTCTGGCTGTCCACGGCAAAGCGGAAGCTGGGCTCGTGAATCAGGGACTGCAGGTTGTTTTTGTAGGGCATGCGCATGGTATTGTCGGCGGAGTACACCCATTTCACCGCCAGCTCCAAGGCTTTGCGGCAGCCCACAGCGCACATGGCCGGCGAGGTGGCGCAGACCCTTTCCGCCTCTATGGCGGCGGGGGTGAAGAGGGCGTATTGGGGGTGGGAGGAGAGGAAAGAGAAGTTGGTCATGTTCATACACCTGCCTTTCAGCTAAAATATTGTTGCATCAGGGATTTTTTTAGGGTTTCCAGTTGGGCCAGTGCCTTGAGAATTTTGCTTTTTGATTCATTAACTTGACTCACAAACGCAGCGAATAAATCTTGTAAATCTTTTGGTGGAACATATCCTCGCAACTCTCTTATTTTACCTTGAAACAAATTAGCTTGTGAAGATTGAGTAGCTGAGTTAGAAATTTGGCGTTGTAACTCATCTGAGACAATTAGCCATTCAGCAAAAATGGGATTGATATTAGAATTAAAGCGAACTAATGCTACACTTCGAACCATTTGAAACTTCAATCTATCGGGAACCACGCAACATCGGCCTATACTTCCAGAGCACGAAATAAGTACATCACCTTTTTGAGGAATGATGCGACGTGCTATTCTGTTATATTCATCATTGTCTATATAATCTACGTTATCAAGGTTGAGCATATGGTTCAATATATTCCGCGCAGATAGTAAATAAATTCCATTTTCTTTCCTGCGTGGTGTTATATGTTCACCATCAGTTATGACAATACTAATATCTTTGAATTTTCTTACAGGCCAGCCCAATGAATTTATTGTTGGGTCCCCAAACATCTCTACAAACCGCGACTTGACCAGCTCGTCCAGCTTGGCAAGTTGCTGCTTGCGGAGGGAAATCAGGCCAGTTAGCTTGTCCAGTACAGCGGCAATTTCCTGCTGTTCACTTTCACAATGCTCCCGAAGCAATTCTTTGCAATAATCCTTAAAGTAGATATGAGGAATTGTAGCACCCGTATAGTATTTTGCAAGTCCCATGTGCTCCATCGCGTATGCAAGGTATGCCACATTGGTGCCTTTATTGGGCAAAATATATTGCATGGTTCCTATCACCGACGACTTTGCTGGCAACAGCATAATTCTTCCTACGCCAGCCCCATCCTTTACCACAGCTACATATGGGTTAGGTTGCTGATAGAAATCTATATACTTGATTAAGCCGCTTGCGCCATAAATTGGGTAAATACCGTCACAGTCTTCCAAATCCTTCTGCGCAATATTCGAGGATGCCTTTGTACAAATGTCACCTAACTGTATCATCACACCATCCCCCTCAACTCCCGCAGCCCCGCTGCAATCTCCTCTTCTATCCGCTCCAGCTCGTCCAGAATCTCCTCCGTCGGCGGGTACTCCACCGGCACATACTCCACCTGCTTGTACTTGTTGATGGACAGGTCGTAGCCGTTTTCGGCAATTTCGGCCTTGGGCACCAGAAAGCTCTGCTGGGTGCGCAGGCGGGCGGCTTCCCCGTCCAGGTCGTGGAACCGCCGGAGGAGGTCGGGAATGTCGTTCTCCTGGGTTTCGGCGCGCTTGTCGTCCAGGCTGAACCCATCGGCCTTCATCTCGTAGAACCACACCTTTTCTGTGCCGCCCGCGCCGGTTTTGGTGAACACCAGCACTGCCGTGGACACTCCCGCGTAGGGCTTGAACACCCCGGAGGGCATGGATATTACAGCCCGCAGCTGGTGATTTTCCACCAGCTCTCTGCGGATGGATTTGTGCGCCTTTGACGAGCCGAACAGTACGCCGTCCGGCACAATACAGGCGCAGCGGCCCCCCTTTTTCAGCATCCGCAAAAACAGCGCCAGAAACAGCAGCTCGGTCTTTTTGGTCTGGGTTACAGCCTTCAGGTTGTCGTGGATGCTCTCCGCGTCTACCGTGCCCTTGAAGGGCGGGTTGGCAAGACACACCGTGAACTGATCGGCAATCTGGTTCTGCTTTGACACGCTGTCCTGATACTCCACCCTCGGGCGGCGGATGGAGTGAAGCATCAGGTTCATGGCGGAAATGCGCAGCATGGTGCGGTCTGTGTCAAAGCCAGTGAACATGGGCCCCGCAAAATGCTCCCACTGCTCTGGGGACATAGCGTCCTCATATTGGGCTCTGATGTACTCTGCCGACGAGACCAGAAAGCCCGCTGTGCCGCAGGCCGGGTCGCAGATCAGGTCGTCGGGAGTGGGCCGCAGCAGCTCCACCATCATCTCCCGAATATGCTTCGGCGTGCGGAACTGGCCGTTTTGCCCGGCAGTAGCCAGCTTGCCCAGCATATACTCATAAAGGTCCCCCTGCATATCCAGCTCCCCAATGTCGTGCTCATACAGGTCCTCCAAGCCGGTGATGATCTTCTGCAAGACCTGGGGCGTGGGGATGAGAAACATGGCGTCGCTCATATACCTGGCAAAGGCAGTGCCGCCCTCATTCCCCCTGTCCCCGGCCGCTTCCGGCTCCACCATCTCTCCCGCATCGTTGAAATCAGGCAGCTGCCCGCACTTCCAATTCTTTATGGCCGGAAAAACCCGCTGGGACACAATCTCATAAATGGTCCGGGGATCGGCGTTTTTAAACCTGCTCCACCGCATGGACTGCCCTGCTTCAGAGGCGGGGAAAATCCGCTCCATCCTCTCCCCAGAAAGATTCTCCAATTCCTCGGTTTCCAGCTCCTTCTCGTCCAGCGAGCGAATGAACATCAGATAGGTCAGCTGCTCAATCACAGTCAGCGGGTTGGTAATGCCGCCTGCCCAGATGTCCGTCCATATCTTATCAATTTTGTTTTTGATTGCGCCTGTTACCATCGGGAAGACCTCCGACCTTTCATTCTTGATTCCCTTTCGCCAGACCATCCGTAGGAATGGCGGATTTACGACAAATATTATATCATAAATCTACTCGGAGAAGTCCGGCGCTGTGACTTGGCATCGCCAAGTCATGCGCAGCAAAAGAGAAGCGCTTCGCGCTTCAGGGCTTCTCCTTGTGTTTATCAGAACACATTATATCACAAATGAGAAATCCTCACAAGGTATTCCTTTAAACTGCCCGAGGGTATGGGCATTTACAACGGGAAAGACCTCTCCCTGGCTCTAATAGCCGGAGAGAGGTCCCTGTCTTGTCTTTGGTCAACCAAATGACGCAGTGCATTATATCTACTGGCGCTTGCCTGCCTTGTGGACCACAAATCGAACCGGGCGGCTGTCAAGGTTGACTCTAAAAGCGCCGTACACTTTAATCTTAACGGCCACGGCTGGGCTTGCTGTCACCCTGATCAAGTCAGTTTTCAGCCCAAAACCTCCATGGCTCTTTCCAATTTCCCTTGATAGTATTTTTTGCTTTCTGGCGACAATTTCCGAAAGCTTCGTGCCAATTTCTGTTTTACGAATTCCTTACCTTCTTCTATTCCCATACCTTTTTGGCAATAAGCCAAATATAACAGACTCGGTATATTATCAAAATAAGAAATTGCGTCAGCATCCGCAACGCATAATTCCTCGAGGCTATTCCTTTTGGCGTCTATGCTTCCTCTGTGGTTTTTGATACATTCTTGCACCAGAAAAATTTTTTGATCATCATAGCCATACTCCTTTAACAGACGGTCCGCCATTTCAGCCCCATGTATATGGTGCAGCTCATACAAGCTATAATCCGTAACAGAGGCAATATCATGTAACCAGGCTGCAATCATGACAATCTCCCTGTCTGCTCCATATTTGCGTGCCAAGACTTCCGCATTGTTAACCACCGCAACAATATGGTAGTAACACCCTATCCCAAATACATTCGTTTGTGCCAGGCATCTATTGTGTATTTCATTTTGTAATTTCTCTAAAATGTCATCCCGCATCCCCATGCGCCTCCCAATTCTGACTTATTATGCTCTAAATCAAATCATAACATACCGTGCCAAAAAGACGCCGCCTACTCGCGGGCCAAAAACTCTGTGTATCTGCCAACGTGGGGGCGCGAATCGGGTCCAGCGTCACGCTGGGCGGGCAAAAAAACTTCGCGCATCCACCAATGTGGGTGCGCGAATCAGGTCCAGCGTCACGCTGGTGCCGGTGGCCGGACTCGAACCGGCACGGTATCGCTACCAATGGATTTTGAGTCCATCACGTCTGCCAATTCCATCACACCGGCGTATAATACAGTTATTATACACCAGATTGCCGGAAAAAGCAAGCACTTTTTCTGAAATCGCCCCTGCAAAACCAGGACGCCCACCAAAAGCCAGCGCAAAAAAGAGGCTCGGCTGCGCCGGGCCTCCCCTCAGTAAACGGACATCAAAAAGCTATCGGCCAGTCTATGGTCTCCGCCCGTGTCAGAATTGCTCATAAAGCACTGGGCTCTCCTCGCTATCTGTCCTAAAATCTCAGCTCTTGAACAAAACACAGGCCAGGCCTCCCGCTGTTGGACGCTGCCTTGTTACTCTGACTTCAGGTATTCGGCAAAGAAAAACAGAGGTAAGTCGCTGTTTTTCTTTATGCCGTCATAAGAAACCGGTTCACAGGCCTGCTTTAAAACCAATCCATTTTTCGACGCAGCATTCAGATAATCAGATAAGGAACGATGGAAATGCTCTGTCTCACCCCAGTATTCATTTTTGAATTGATAGGGCTTGATGTATCTTCTCATTGCCTTGGCATATCTATATCCGCTCTCATCTTCAAGCCACTGACAGTCATAAAACGCGGGATGAACGATGGAATAATATAGAATCCCTCCCGCTTTCAGCACCCTGCTGCATTCCGAAAAAATGAAGTCAATATTTTCAACGTCCATCAGCACCTGGTTAGAAAACACAATGTCAAACCGCCCATGATCAAAAGCCAAGGGCCTGGTGATATCCATAACGCAAAATTCCGTCAGAGGATATCGCGCCCTTGCTATTTCAATCATTTTTTCAGAGCCATCAATTCCGGTTACATTTGCTCCCTTGCTTCTGAAATAATCAGAGTAAAAACCATACCCGCATCCCATATCCAATATTTTTTCACCATGGAAATGCTGGAATCTACTCTTGACTACTCTTTGATTGCTCTGGGCATACTCTGAATTTTCCTGGCCCTCTGTATACTTCAGCGCAGCACGATTCCATTGACTGATTATATCTTCCGTCATTCGCGTTTCCTCTGAATAACCTCAATTTGTCTCTGCTGAAAGCTTGTTTCTGATTCTATCAAGCCTCAGACAGCCGCTCACTGCTCCAGGTGGGCGGCCGAGGACTTGACCCGCAGGCGGTTCAGCGCCCGGGCCAGGGTGGCCTGCGCCACCTGATGCTCCTGGCGGCTGCGCTTTTGCAGCAGGGCCTCCCGGGCCTGGTCCGCCTCCCGGCGGGCCCGGGCCGCGTCAATCTCCTCCGGCCTCTCGGCAGAGTCCACCAGCACCAGCACCTCGTTCGCCTCCACCTTCACCATGCCCGGGGACACTGCCGCCACCTGGGGCTCCTGCCCCGGTATGCGAAACCGCAGGGTCCCTGGCAGCACCGCAGCCAGCATGGGGCTGTGATGGGCCAGGATGCCCAACTCTCCGTCAGAGGTGGAGATGGTCAGGCTCTCGCAGGGGCCCTCATAAAAGGTCCGGTCTGCGGCCAGAATGTGCACCTGAAAGGTCTCCATCAAAGCTCACCCGCTTCCAGCTTTTCGGCCTTGGCAATCACGTCCCGCCAGGTGCCCACATTGTAGAAAGCCGCCTCCGGATACTGGTCCAGCTCGCCGTCTACCAGCTTGCCAAAGCTCTCCAAGGTATCCCGCAGGGGGACATAAATACCTGGCAGGCCGGTGAATTTCTCCGCCACATGGGTGGGCTGGGCAAAGAACCGCTGGAGCCGCCGGGCCCGGCCCACAATCTTCTGGTCGGACTCGCTGAGCTCATCCATGCCCAGAATGGCGATAATGTCCTGCAGCTCGTTATATTTCTCCAATATCTCCTGACACGCCCGGGCAATGCGGTAGTGCTCAGCCCCCACAATATCCGCCTCCAAAATCCGGGAGGAGGAGGCCAGGGGGTCCACTGCCGGGTAAATGCCCTGCTCGGAAATCTTCCGGCTGAGCACCGTGGTGGCGTCCAGATGGGCAAAGGTGGTGGCTGTGGCCGGGTCGGTCAGGTCGTCGGCAGGCACATACACTGCCTGCACCGAGGTCACGGACCCGTCCTTGGTGGAGGTGATCCGCTCCTGCAGCTCGCCCATCTCGTTGGCCAGACTGGGCTGATAGCCCACCGCCGAGGGCATGCGCCCCAGCAGGGTAGAGACCTCGCTGCCCGCCTGGACGAACCGGAAAATATTGTCGATAAACAGCAGCACGTCCTTGTGCTCCTTGTCCCGGAAATGCTCCGCCATGGTCAGCCCGGAGAGGGCCACCCGCATACGCACGCCCGGCGACTCGTTCATCTGGCCGAACACCAGAGCGGTCTTGTCGCTGACGCCGCTCTCCTGCATCTCCCGCCACAGGTCGTTGCCCTCGCGGCTGCGCTCGCCCACGCCGGTGAAGATGGAGTAGCCTCCATGCTCCATGGCCACATTGTGAATGAGCTCTTGAATCAGCACGGTTTTCCCCACGCCCGCGCCGCCGAACAGGCCGATCTTGCCGCCCCGGGGATAGGGCTCCAGCAGGTCGATGACCTTGATGCCTGTCTCCAGAATCTCCACTGCCGGGCTCTGCTCCTCAAAACGGGGAGGCTGGCGGTAGATGCTCCGCAGGGGCGTGCCCTCAGGCACAGGCCCCTTGCCGTCAATGGGCTGTCCCAGCACGTTGAACATGCGCCCCAAAGTGGCCCGGCCCACCGGCACCTGAATGGTGTGCCCCGGCACGTCCACGGCCAGACCCCTTTGCAGGCCCTCTGTGGCGGAGAGCATGACGCAGCGCACCAAAGCGGCCCCCAAATGCTGGGCCACCTCCATCACCCGCACCACGCCGTCCTTCTCCACGGTGAGCTCCTCCCGCAGCCGGGGCAGAGCCCCCTCTGTGATCTCCACATCCACCACGGGACCGGATATCCGCACAATAATTCCTCTTTCCAAATCCCTCACCTCTCCTTTTTCTGGCGCTGGGCCTTGGCCCCGGCTGAAATTTCTGTAATTTCCTGGGTAATACCCGCCTGACGCACCCGGTTATACTGCAAGGACAGCTCCGTCAGCAGGTTTTCCGCGTTCTGGTTGGCGCTGTCCATGGCTGTCATCCGGGCGTTCTGCTCGCAGCAGAAGCTGTCGATCAGGGCGCTGTAAATAAAGCCGGACACATAGCTGGGCATCATGCTGTTCAGCACAGTTCTCACGTCTGGCAAAAATTCAAAGGTCTCCCGCACCTGACGCTCATGCTCCGCCGTGTCTGTAAAAATTTTACGGTGAAAGGGCAGCAGGCGGCTGCACCGGGCCTGAAAGCTCATGCTGTTCTCCATGTCGGTATATACCACATAGATCTTCTGCAGCTCCCCCCGGTCAAAGCCGTCCAGCAGCAATGCGCTGATCTCTCTGGCCCGCATCATGGTGGGGTTCTGGGCTGTATAGAGAAAGCTGTGCTCAATGGGAATGCGGTGGCTGTCAAAAAAACGCCGGCCATACTCTCCCACCACAAACAGCTTGGTGTCCGGGTGGGCATTCAGCAGCTCCATGGCCCGCTTGATGGCGTTCTGGTTATAGGCCCCGGCCAGGCCCTTGTCAGCGGTAATCACCAGACAGCCGTAAGTGCCGTTCAAGGGGGGCGCGCCCTGGGGCGGGTAAAAATAATGGCTGTCCACATTACCCGCCGTGCGGAAAATGCGCTTGATCTCCCCCTGCAGGGCCTCAAAATAGGGGCGGGTGTTTTCCAGCTCCTGCCGGGCCCGGCGCAGCTTGGTAGAGGCGATCAGGTACATGGCGTTGGTGATCTTCCGGGTCTCCCCCACGCTCTCCATGTGGGTCTTGATCTCCTTGGTACTGGGCATGTCAGACACCACTCTTTCCGGCCGCTTTTTCCGTGCCCAGGAACTCGGAGAGGTAGCTGGCTGTCAGCCCCAGAATATCCTCCCTGTCGTCCTCGGTGAGCCGGCGGGTCACGTTCAGCTTCTGACACAGGTCGTCGGCCCGGCGCTCCACATAGGCTACCAGCCCGGTCTTAAAGGCATCCAGCCGGTCCAGAGGAACCTCCTGCATTTTGTGGCCCATGGCCGCTGTCAGCAGAATGATCTGTCCATGGTGGCTGAAGGGGGCGTACTGGGGCTGGCGCAGCAGACGCATCAGACCCTGGCCATAGCTCAGCTGCCGCTTGGTGGCCTCGTCCAGATCGCTGGAAAACTGAGTGAACACCTCCATCTCCCGGTACTGGGCCAGCTCAAGGCGCAAGGTGCCTGCCGCAGCCTTCATGGCCTTGGTCTGGGCATCGCCGCCCACGCGGGACACGGACAGGCCCACGTTCACCGCAGGCCGCTGACCGGAGAAGAACAGATCGCTCTCCAAAAAAATCTGTCCGTCGGTGATGGAGATGATGTTGGTAGGAATATAGGCGGACACGTCCCCTGCCTGGGTCTCTACAATAGGCAGGGCGGTCATGCTGCCCCCGCCCAGCTCGTCGCTGAGATGGGCCGCCCGCTCCAGCAGGCGGGAGTGGAGGTAGAACACGTCTCCCGGGTAGGCCTCCCGGCCGGGGGAGCGTTCCAGCAGCAGGCTCAGGGCCCGGTAGGCAATGGCGTGCTTGGAGAGGTCGTCATACACAATCAGCACGTCCCGGCCCTGGTACATAAAGTATTCTCCCAGAGCGCAGCCGGCATAGGGGGCGATATACTGCAGGGCGGCGCTGTCCCCCGCAGGGGCGTTGACCACCGCAGTGTACTCCATGGCGCCCCGGCGGCGCAGGTTCTCCACCATCTGGGCCACGCTGCTGGTCTTTTGGCCAATGGCCACATAGATGCACACCACATTCTTGCCCTTCTGGTTGAGAATCGTGTCCAGGGCAATGGCGGTTTTGCCGGTCTGCCGGTCGCCGATAATCAGCTCCCGCTGGCCCCGGCCAATGGGAAACATGGAGTCAATGGCCAAAAGCCCGGTCTCCATGGGCTCGTTTACCGGCTGGCGGTCCAGAATGCCCGGGGCGGGGGCCTCAATGGGGCGGTGGGTCTCAGCCTCAATGGGGCCCTTGCCGTCTACCGGCATACCCAGGGCGTCCACCACCCGGCCCAAAAAGCCATCGCCCACCCGCATGGCGGCGGTTTTCAGGGTGCGGCGCACCATGCTGCCGGCGCTGATGGCCTCCGCGTCGCCAAAGATGATGCAGCTCAGGTCCTCCCGGCGCAGGTCCTGCACCATGCCCTTCACGCCGCCCTCAAACAGCAATATCTCTCCGTACTGGGCGTGGTCCAGCCCGCCCACGGTGGCAATCTCCCCATCCACGGTGAGCACCTCGCCAATCTCCTCCGGGGCCACGGCAGGGGACCAGTCCTCCACCGCCTCCCGCATCAGGGGGACAATATCCTCCTGGCCGGGGCGCAGCTGGCGCAGATAGTCCTGAAACTGCCGCACCAGTCCATGGGGGGTCCAGTCATAAACGTCAGACCCGGCCTGAAGCCGGAAGCCGGTCTGCAGGCTGTCGTCCTTCTCCCAGGTCAACGGCACCCGGCGGCGGTAGGTCTGCTTTAAAAAAGCCTCAAAACGCTGCAGCTGCTGGGGCGTGGGCTCCTGGGCGCTGCGCAGAACAGCCTTGAGGTGTCCTCTATCGGCTCTCATGGGCCTTCCCTCCCTCCGCCAAATTCAAAAACTGGTCGAAGGGGTCCTCCCCTGGGTGAAATGCCAGCTTTTCCGCAGCCTCGGCGGCCAGCTTTTTCAGCTCCCGCTGAGAGTCCTTTATGGCCTTCTCCCGGCTGTGGTCCGCAGCAATCCGGGCGTCCTTGATGATCTCCTCTGCCTGAAGCTTGGCCTGGGCCAGCTGCTCCTCCACCGACTTCTGCACCGCCTGCTGGCTCTGGATGCGGGTCTGGCGCAGCTCCTCCTCCATAGCGGCCATTTTTGACTGATATTCCTCCTGAACCTGCCGGGCCTCCTCCAGCTTCTGGTCGGCCTGGCGGTCCAGCTCCTTATAGTGGGTCTCCCGCTTTTCCATAAAGGCCTTCACGGGCTTGAACAGCAAAAAGTACAGCCCGCCGGTGAGAATGGCAAGGTTCAGCCAATGGAGCAGAATCTGCTGCCAATCAATATTCAATGGGACATTCATCGCTTCTCCACCACCCTTACAGTACGAAGATGATCAGAATGACCACCAGCAGCGCATAGATGATGGCGGTCTCGATAAACACCAGGCCCAGCATCAGGGTGGTGCGGATCTTGCCGTCAGCCTCTGGCTGGCGGGAGATGCTCTCTGTGGTTTTTGCGGTGGCAATGCCCATGCCCACCGCGCCGCCGGCAGCAGCCAGGCCTACGGCAATGCCAGCGGCCAGGGCCTTGGCTCCCAGGCTTCCGTCAGCGGCCTGGGCAGCGGCCTCGGCCCCCTCGCCGGCGGCAAAGGCGGGCACAGCCAGCAGCAGAACAGTAAGCAGCGCCACAATCAGGGCGCAGATCAGTCTTTTATGGCGAAAAATGAATTTCATATGTAGTCGACCTCCTGAAAAATGCCCCTTTTTCGCTTTTGGGGCGGTTATAGTTGCCGGGCCGTCAGCTTTATCGCACAGCAGCGTTACGGTGCCTTTTTCACCTTCTCCGCTTTCTCAGACACCTCGCCGTAATAGAGGGCCACCAGCATGGTGAGCACATAGCTCTGTATCAGCGCATGGAGCAGGGTGAACATCACCCCAACAACCACCGGCAGCACAAAGCTCAGGTTCACATAGTAGTACACCAGCTCTGTCACCAGCAGGCCGCTGAGCAGGGCGCCAAACAGGCGGAAGCTCATGGAGATGGGCAGGGAGAACTCCTTGAGGGTTTTGCCCACACCCTTGATTCCATTGGCGGCAATGCCCCCGGAGAGAATCACCAGATAAGACAGCACCCCCATGGCAATGGCCGCGTTTACGTCTGACAGGGGCGCGGGCAGCGTGATGGGATGTCCTGCGGCAGTGACAGCCTGCAGGCCCAGCAGCTCAAACAGGGTGCCGGTAAAGATATAGGCCCCGGCGGCAAAAAGATAAGCCCCCAAAAAGCTGTTGCGATGGGGGCTGCTTTCTTTGGCCATACGGTCGAACAGTCCCACCGCCTCCTCCAGCAACATCTGGAGCCTGCCCGGGGAAAGCCGGAATTTCGGGATGACAAAAATACGCAGGCAGGCCGCGCCGGCCAGCAAAAGGCCTGTCACGGTAAATGCGGAGACCAGCCCAGGGCTGACGGTCTTTCCCCCAAACAGGGCGATCCGGTTCTCGTCGTGGAGCACCGCGTCCCGCATGGCCTGCTGTACGCTTTCGGCGCGGCCCTGGGAGCCTACCAGCAGCGCGGCTGCCAGCAGCACCACCACCAGGGCCAGCCATATTACCAGCCCTTTTTTATGTTGTTTCATCGCGCACTTCCTTTCTTTCAGGGCAGCGCTGCTCAAAGCTTTGGGAGGCGGCGCTGGCGCTGGGGACTGCACGGCCCGGCAAAAGGCTGTCCCCCAGCACCCAAGGCCAACCGCTCAAAGCGCTGCGCGGCGCTGTCCGAGCACATCGGCAACGCTTTGATTATAGCAATTCTGCCTCCGCTTGTCAAGTATGGGGGCCACGGCCAAAGGCCGGCAACGGAGGCGGGCGGGCCCGCAGAAATCGTGGGCTCTTGGTCTGTTTTTGTCCCTGTAACAACCCTTTTTTGCTCCAAAAAGGACGGCTCACGCGCAAAAAAAGGCCAACAATCTCCGTCCCCGGCATCCAGCTCCAGAAATGCGGACAGGGAGCCCCGGGGCCTTTGCCGCCTGCGGCAGCGTCCCCTCCTGGCTCCCTGATTCGCGAATGCTATTTTATGAGTTTGTCCCTGGCTGCTTGCCCAGAACCTTCACCCTTGTTTTTCTCTATGTATTTAGGGCTTGTTTGAAAAATCGAAAACGCCGTCTTTTTACCCAGAAGCAGTCATCTTCTGCGTCGAAAATCCTCGTAATACGCAAGTATTCCTTGCGGTTTTCTCCTTGAAGCTGACCGCTTCTGGTCAAAAATCTGTCATTTCCTCTATTTTCAAACAAGCCCTATCCTGCTCTCTCACCTCCTTCCGATGGCTCTACCTTGTAGTGCTGCAGGGAATATTCCACAAGCATACCAACCAGCTCGTTACGGCTGCGGCGCGTTTCTGCCGCAATGGCATCCAGCTGCCGCACCAAATCTTCCCTGATGCGCACCGAAAATACCCGGTAGCCATCCTCTCCTTTGCTTCTTTTTGCTTTGATTACCAGTTCTTCCATAATTCATCACCTCTCAAACATATTTTATGCTTGAGAGCCAACAAATGATATGTTATAATATATGTTATAAGGACAATAAACCTTTAAAAAGGAGCAAATCATGTCAGACTACTACAAAGCTCTGCGGGAAATGCTGCGCAGCGTGCGGCTGGCCTGCGGTTTTTCTCAAAGGGCGGTAGCCGAAGCCCTGGGCATCACCCGCTCTGCCTACACCTACTATGAGACCGGGAAAACGGCGCCGGACATCCCCGCCCTGCTGACCCTGGCCAGTGTGTTCTCTCTGCCAGCTGAGGCCTTTCTCCACCCCGAGGACTTCGCCGGCCTGGAATCCGCCCGCCGCCGGGTGCCCAAGCGGGTTGAGCCGGACCTCTCTCACATTGGCAACCTGCGGGAGGAGGAAAAAGCCCTGGTAGCCTGCTTTCGGGCGGCGCAGGCCGGAAACTGCCCTAAATAGCGAAACGCCGGAGCGTCCCATGCCCCGGCGTTTTTATTTTGCAGCCTATGCGGTTCAAAAATCGCGCTCCTCCTCTGGACCAGAGCGCAAAAGCGACCCGTATGCCTCAGCGGATCTTCGCGTGCTGCCTGCGGTAGCTGTCGTTGTCCTTGCGTTCCAGCTCGCTTTCGGCCCGCTTCAGCAGCCGTTCCAAGCGTTCCTTCTCCGGGCCCTGGACCTGGTCCGCCCGGCCTCGCAGGTCCTCCACCTTTTTCCGGGCGGCCTCAATCTCCCGGTCCACCTGGTCCGTGTCCGTGGTAGTGACCTCCGCTGGCCTTCCCTGCTCCTTCTGGCTCCCGGGAGCCTCCTTTGGCGGGGCGAAGCTCACCCGCGGCCCCTCCTGGCTGGCCTCTATTTCGTAGAGACCGGGAGCGCCCTCCGGCTTTTGGGGGGTATACTGGTCCGGGGCCTGATAGAATTCCCCCTTTGCCCCCTGCTCCACGGGCTTCTCCTGAGGGGAGCGGCTGGCTTCCCGGGCCTGCTGGGCCTGTTGGGTCTGCTGAGCGGTCAATTCATGGTTGATGGTGTTTCTCACGGGGTTAATCTGCATAAAAAGCGCCTCCTGTCTCCTTTTCTTTATGATACACCCGGTCCGGCGGCTTGTCAACTTAACGTTTTCTTATCTTTCCCCTACTTTGTCACCAGATTGACCAGCTTGCCAGGGACGTAAATCTCCTTAACCAGCGTCTTCCCGGCAATTTCTCCGGCAATCTTATCCTCTGCCTTGGCCGCGGCAATGGCCTCCTCCTTGGTGATGTCCGCCGGCACATTCAGCCGGGCCCGGACCTTGCCCTTGACCTGCACTACAATCTCAATGGTGCTCTCCTTGGTCTTGGCCTCGTCGTACCTGGGCCAGGGCTGCTGGCAGGCCAGCCCTTCGCCCAGGCCGCACTCCGCCCACACCTCCTCGGTGACATGGGGGGCAAAGGGGTTCAGCAGCAGGGTAAAAACACGCAGCTCGCCCCGGGTAATGCCGTTCTGGGCAGTCAGCTCATTCATCAGGGCCATCAGCGCCGCAATGGCGGTGTTGAACTTCAGGGTCTCCGTGTCCTCGCTCACCTTTTTGATGGTCCGGTGGAAGGCGGTCTCCAACTGAGGCCGCAGCTCGTCGCTGTCCACCAGCTCCTCCCGCAGGCTCCAATAGCGGTCAATCAGCCGGCGGCAGCCCTTCACTCCGGCGGTGCTCCAAGGGGCGGCCTTCTCAAAGTCGCCCACAAACATCTCGTAAAGACGCATGGTGTCAGCGCCATACTCCTCTACAATGTCGTCGGGGTTGATGACATTATTGAGGGACTTGCTCATTTTGACAATGGGGTGGTTGGCCATTTCGCCGTACTTCTCCGCCAGGGCCTCCTGAGCCTTTTTCTCGCTGCCAAACTCCTCAACCAGCCGCTTCTGCTCCTCCTCGGGCAGGTTTTGGAAATTGTGGGGGTTAAAGCCCAGAATCATGCCGTGGCTGGTGCGTTTGCCATAGGGCTCGGCTGTGGGCACTACGCCGATATCATACAAAAACTTGTGCCAGAACCTGCTGTACAGCAGGTGCAGGGTGGTGTGCTCCATGCCGCCGTTATACCAGTCAATGGGCGACCAGTAGTCCAAAGCCTCCTTGCTGGCCAGAGCGTTGGGGTTGTGAGGGTCCATATACCGCAAAAAGTACCAGGAGGACCCAGCCCACTGAGGCATGGTGTCAGTCTCCCGCTTGGCGGGCCCGCCGCAGCAGGGGCAGCTGGCGTTTACCCAATCGGTCATGTGGGCCAGGGGGGACTCCCCGGTGTCGGTGGGCTCATAAGAGTCCACCTGAGGGAGCCGCAGGGGCAGCTCGCTCTCCGGAATGGGCTGCCAGCCGCACTTCTCGCAGTACACCATGGGAATGGGCTCGCCCCAGTACCGCTGGCGGGAGAACACCCAGTCCCGCAGCTTATAGTTTACTTTGGCATGGCCAATGCCCTGCTCCTCCAGGTATTCCGTGATGCGCTTCTTAGCCTCCTCCACCGAGAGGCCGTCCAGAATGCCGGAGTTCACCATCACCCCGGTGTCGCAGTCGGTAAATGCCGCCTCCTGGACATTTCCGCCCTGAACCACCTCAATGATGGGCAGCTGGAATTTCTTGGCAAAGTCCCAGTCCCGGCTGTCGTGGGCAGGCACGGCCATAATGGCCCCGGTGCCGTAGCTCACCAGCACATAGTCGCTGATGAAAATAGGAATCTCCTTCCCCGTAACCGGGTTGACGGCAGTGACCCCTTCCAGCCGGACGCCGGTTTTGTCTTTTTGCATCTCCGTGCGCTCAAAGTCCGACTTTCTGGCCGCCTGGGCCTGATACTCCCGCACCGCCTCTATATTGGCAAGCTGGTCCGCCCACTTCTCAATATAGGGGTGCTCGGGGGAGATGACCATATAGGTGGCCCCATACAGGGTGTCGGGCCGGGTGGTGTAGATGGTGAGCTGGTCCCCGGCGGAGGTGGCAAAATCCACCTCCGCGCCCGTGGAGCGGCCGATCCAATTCTTCTGCTGGGCCTTCACCCGGTCCGGATAGTCTACCGTGTCCAGGTCGTCAATGAGCCGCTGGGCATACTCGGTGATCTTCAGCATCCACTGGGACTTATCCTTGTGCACCACCTCGCTGCCGCAGCGCTCGCACACGCCGTTGACCACTTCCTCGTTGGCCAGCACACACTTGCAGCTGGTACACCAGTTCACGTTCATTTCCTTTTTGTAGGCCAGTCCGTGCTTGTAGAGCTGCAAAAAAATCCACTGGGTCCACTTGTAGTAGTCCGGGTCAATGGTGCACACCTCCCGGCTCCAGTCAAAGGAAATGCCCAGGGCCTTGATCTGCCGGGTAAAATTGGCAATGTTCCGCCGGGTAATGCCCTCGGGGTGGACGTGGTTTTTGATGGCGTAGTTCTCGGCGGGAAGGCCAAAGGCGTCCCAACCAATGGGGTAGAGAACGTTATAGCCCTGCATCCGACGCTTCCGGGCCACCACATCCAAAGCGGTGTAGGGCCGGGGATGGCCCACATGCAGCCCCTGCCCCGAGGGGTAGGGGAACTCGATGAGCGCGTAGAACTTGGGCTTTTCCGACTTGTCCTCTGCGTGGAAGACCCCGGCCTCCTCCCAGGCCTTTTGCCATTTGGGCTCTGTGGCCCTGTGGTCGTACTTCATTGTTATCATCCTTTCCTATGGATTTCAGCTCTGCGGGAGCAGAGCCGGGCGGCAGAAGAAAAACCCCGGACGCTTCCAAAGCATCCGGGGCGAAAAATTCAAAAATTTTCGCGGTACCACCCGTGATTTCGGGATATGCTCACGCATATCCCCTCATAGCCTCCAACAAGGCTGGCGCATAACGCCGCCACACGTCCCAAGCCTACTGAACGCCGGGCAAAGCCGCGCCTTTGGGCAGGGAGACTCAGGGACCAGTATACGCGCTGCGCCTCCTGCCTGCTCGCACCACCCGCAGGCTCTCTGAAAAGCGGCTACAGCGCCTTCTTCCCGTCACAGTCTTTCCATATTGTTTTTACGATTATACACTACCCGGCGGAGTTTGTCAAGCCGGAAATGGAGGGGGAAGGAACGCTGCCTCTGCGGCTAAAATTTTGTGTTTCCTTCCATCACCATTTTCCTTTGACAATTCTTCCTCCCACAAGAATAAAGCAGAAAGCGAAAGCCATGAGAGAAAGGGAGAGCCAAACCGGGCTGAGCACCCAGAGCCAGGGCCAGGAGAGCGCTCCCGTCAGCTTCAGTACAATGAAAATCAGCGTTAAGGTTGAGACAAATCCCATACCGGAACTTCCAGACCTTTTGTACATTTCTTTTTTCTCCATAGTGAAATCCTCTCAGCTGTCTAGGGCTTGTTTGAAAATAGAGAAAATGCCGGATTTTTGATCCAAAGGAGGCGATTTCAAGGAAAAAACCGCAAGTCAATCTCGCGATTGACGAGGATTTTCGACGCAGAAAGCGACTGCTTTGAGGCAAAAAGACGGGGTTTTCGATTTTTCAAACGAGCCCTAAATATTCTTGTTGATCTCCCGCACGATCTCCTCCACCAGAATGTCCCCAGCCGCCAGCAGCTCCTTGATGGGCCTGCCCTCTCCGTTGGGGCCATTCCGCCAGTAGTTCTCCGCCAGCCGCAGGTTTTCCTCTTTGTCCGGGGCGCCGTCAAAGCAGTTGCAGGCGTCTCCGGCAAAGAGCCTGCCATGCACCCGCAGTCTGACAATGTGGTAGGTGGGCCTGCGGCAGTCGTTGGCAAAAAACGCCGCCCAGTCCTCCGCCTCCCCCAGGGTTTCTGACACGAACAAGCAGGCCATCCGGGAGGGATACTGGGGAAACCGCCTTTGGCGCACCTCCTCCATGGCCAGCTCCCGCAGGGCCACTTTGGTGTGGTGGTCCAGGTCCGCGCCCGCATAGGCCGCGGGGTCTGCGTAGATTTTCTCCACCAGCTCCCGCTTGTCCATCACCCGGGCGTAGACCCCGTTATGGTGGTCCTGGTCAAACAAAATGCGCTGGCCCGGCCTCATGGGCCGCTCGGTGACCACATGATAAACCACTGTCCCCTCCATGGGACAGCCCTCCTCTGCCAAAATATCTCTGGCGAATATGCTGTCCACATCCCCGCCGTAATTTTCCAGCTCGTCAATTTTGGCAAAGCCGTACCTCTCATACAGTCCTGTATGCTCCGAGGGGATATACACCCGCCGGAAGCCCTGCTCCCGGGCATACTCCACCGCGCCCTCCACCAGCAGCCCGCAGACGCCCCGGCCCCGAAAGGCCTCGTCCACAAAAACCGTGCTGATCCAGGGAGAATAGCGGTTCTCTGGGTAGTAGTCCTTTTCCATCAGGGTGCAGAAGCCCACCACAGACCCACCGGCCAGGGCGGCGAAAACCGCCTCCCAGGCGGCAAAAGCCCCCTCCTGCATCATCCGGGCCAGATGGGGGCCGGCCTCCCAGGGGCAGGCGGCGGCATATTCCGCCAGGGCCTGCCAAAGGGGCTGGCCAGGGGCCAGACGCCTGACCTGCACTTGATCCTCCATTGCTCCCGTCATCCTTTCAGACTGAGGCCTCCGCCTCATACTTCATCAAAAACCGGTGCTCCTCCTCCATCAGAGCCTTTACCTCCGGCAGGTCCGCTGGGCAAAGGCCAGGAATCGCCAGGGCTTTCGCGCCGCAGTGATACCGCTTCTCCCCGTCCGGCATCTCATAGACATACACCCTCTCAGAGGGAGTACCCTTGCAGAAATCCTCTCCGTTGGCGATACATCGCGCTTCCCGATACCCCTTGCCGCTTACCACATCCGCCACAATCTTCTCAAACCGGGGGGAGTATCCCCGACAGGCGGAAAAGCGCAGGCCAAAAAAGGGCTTGCCTCTTTTATCAAAGCCCATTTTGGCAATCTGCTTTCTGTGCATGGGGCAGGCGAACACAATATTCTCCCGCTGCTTTTTGGGGCCATACCCCAGGCCGGACAGGTGAAGAATCAGCTCTCGATAGACCTGGGCCAGCTCCGGCTCTATTCGGGCCAGGTAGGCCTCAACCAGCTCCGCCTGCTTCTTGGTGCGCATGGGCTCAGTCCTCCTGCCACTTCACCTTTGTGCCGTCCACCCAAAGCCTGTCCAAATCATAGAAGTCCCGGGCCTCCTGGGTGAAGATGTGCACTACCACATTGGCGTAGTCCAGCAAAATCCAGCTGTCAGAGCGGTAGCCCTCAATGCGGGCAGGGGTCGTGCCCTGCTCCTTCAGCTTTTCCTCCAGCTCGTCCGAAAGGGAGCGCACATGGGTGCTCCCCCGGCCTGTGGCGATGACGAAATAGTCCGCCAGACTGGAAATAGCGTCAATTTTTATCACACTGATATTCTCGGCCTTTTTGCTGTCCAGCAGCCGGGCCGTCTGTCTTGCCAACTCATATGAACTCATAGCTTCTGTTCCTTTCTCGCTTCCAGGGTCCAAAGCGCTTCGTTATAGGCCTCGATCGACCGGGGCTCTAGGGTGAGCCGCTGCTCCATGCGCTCGGGTATGGTAAAGGCGATGCCCTCCACCATCACTTCTTCCAGGCTGCTCCCGCTGAGGAGGCGCAGCTCCTCCACTCCAGGGTAGTCCCGGTCGTCGGAGATATAGTCCGCCGCAAACAGCACCTTGTCCAGCAAAGTCATGCCCGCCTTGCCGCCGGTGTGGCAGGCCACGGCCTCAATGACCTCCCGGTCTTCCACCCCCAGCACATGCTCAATATACGCCGCGCCCGACACCGCGTGCCACAGCTTGACATTGCGCCGCTCGGCCTCTGTGAGCATGATACCATATTTCTCGATGATTTTCAACTGCTCCTCTGGGGGCGTGTCCTTCATAATGTCGTGAAGAATGCCCGCAAGCCTGGCCTTTTCTACATCCGCGCCGTATTTTTCCGCCAGCCGGGCCGCGCACCGGGCCACGCATTGGCTGTGGTAAAACCGCTTTTCCGTCAAATGCTTTTTTACTTCCGCTTCATATTCCTCAAAGGTCATGGCTGCCGCCTCCCATATATTTCATGTTGGCGGATATACTCCGCCACGCCCTCGGGCACCAGGGCGGAAAGCTCCGCCCCCTGCCGGGCCAGCTCCCGCACCTGGGTGGAGGAGATATCCCAGAAGGGGATGCTCTCCACCGCGCACCGGGCCCCCAAGGCCTCTAGGCGGCGGGCCTTTTCTTTCAGGCGTTCCAGGCCCTGGGGGCTGCGGGGGGCCGCGCACAGCACGGCCCGGCGGAGGATTTCCCCTGCCTCATGCCACCGGTCCACTGTCAGAAACATGTCCTCCCCCATCAGCAAAAAGAGCTGGTCGCCAGGATAAAGCTCGTTCAGCCGGGCCAGGGTGTCAGAGGTAAAGCTTTGGCCGGGGCGGTCCAGCTCCACGGCGCTCACCTCCACCTGCCGGCCGGGCAGGGCCTTTGCCGCCAGACGGCACATAGCCGCCCGGTGCTCCCCCGGGGCCAGGTCCGGGGCCTGCTTGTGGGGGGGCACTCCCGCAGGCACCAGCAGCGCCCGGTCCAGAGCCAGACGCTCCATAAACTCCCCCAGAATGTGCACATGCCCCCGGTGAATGGGATTGAAGCTGCCGCCGTATACCGCTGTCCTCATGGCCGGGGGAGGATGATTTTCGGGTCCTTCCTCCGGGGACGGTACAGCACAAACCGGGTGCCGATGACCTGCACCACCTGGCTGCGGGTGGCCCCGGCAATGGCCTCGGCGGCGTCCCGGGGGGTCTCGGGGCAGGTGTCGGGGAGGATGCGGCCCTTGATGAGCTCCCGCTTTTCCAGAGCCTCGTCGGCCTGCTTATAGACCTCCGGGCCCAGTCCGGCCTTGCCTACATACAGGATGGTGTCTAAATTCACGGCAAGTGAGCGCAGATACGCCCGCTGCTTACTGGTCAATATAAGTCCCTCATTTCTCAATCAAATTATCTGCTTAGCTTGTTCCTCAAAGGGCGCCGGGGCCCTGTCCGCATACCCCTGACAGGCCCCACGGCTCCCGTTCAGGCTCCGCCGATACAGCAGGGATAGATTCTCGGGACGCCATTGCTGTCGTAGGTGACAGTAGTGCAGCCACTTCTCCTGAACAAAGCGTCCCGCTTCCTTCAGACTCTTTAAGGGGGCTTGGGCCGGAAAGGCATTTGCCCTTTCATGGCTGAATCTTTCCTTCACAGCCGGGAAGCCCGCTCAGTCAGGGGGCGCAGAATCAACCGGTCTGCCACAAAAGCCAGGACGCCGGTTATTTTCTCCGCCGCTGGAACGCCACGATCTCCGGGTCTGCGCCGTTTTCGCCGTATTCAGCCACCATCAGGTAGTTCTCGTCAGCGGTGAGCCCATAGCAGCGGTCGCTGTCCCCCTTGCACAGCTGGTTGCCCAGGTAGACCCGGTTGTCCTCCCACAGCTTGGTCTTCTGCCCGCCGGGCAGGGCGTATTCCAGGTTGATGTATGAGCCCAACAGCGCGTTCAGGTCTGTGACCTCCTCCATGTCCTCAATGCCCAGGGCGTTGAACTCCCGGATGAGCTGGGCCTTCAGCCCGCAGGGCGCGCCAAAGGGCTGGCATTTGCCGCAGCCTCCCTTTTGGGCGCATTGGGCAATGACGCAGTTCTTTTCCAGCTCTCCGCAGCCAGGACAGCCGCTCCGGCCCGGGCACCGGGCGCAGTCCAGGCCGCAAATGGTGGGCTCACCCTGGCCAAGATAGGCCTTCAGCTTTCTCTCAAAGGCGGCAAAGGCATGGCCCCGGTGGCTGCGGGCGTCCTTCTCCTCTGGGGTCAGCTCTCCAAAGGTCACCCCGTCCTGCTCAAAAATGGAGTCGTAGCCAAAGCCGTTCTCTCCCCGGCTTTCCAGAGCAATTCTGCCAAAACACTTGCCCTCAGCCTCCACCCGGTCCCCATTGGGGAACACACAGCACACCGCGCTGACAAAGTGGGCGCCCCGCTGTCCGGCGGGAACTCCCTCCAGCTTCTTCAGCACCGTCAGCCGCCGCTGGCCGGGCTGGGCAAACCGGGCCGAGTAAATGCCCGGCGCTCCGTCCAGAAAGTCCACGCACAGCCCCGAGTCGTCCGCCACAGCAGGCAGGCCGGTCTCCCGGCAGGCCGCCGCCGCTTTGATATAGGCGTTCCCGGCAAAGGTGGTCCCGGTCTCCTCCGCCTCCGTAATGTCCATGGTCACCGCCTCAATGCCCATGGGCTCCAGCAGACGCTGGAATTCCACCAGCTTGCCCTTATTATGGGTGGCAATCACAAATTTCATGAAAGAACGCTCCTCTGTTTTTTATTTGTTCCCCTGACTTTGGGTGGTAAGCAGCAGATTTCTCACCAGCCGCTGGTCGTCCCGGTCCAGCTCCCGGTCGTCCCGCCAGCGGAGCAGCTCAGGCAGCAGCTCCTGAACGCTCCCGCCCTGGTCCAGCCGGCCCATCAGCTCCTCGGCAAACCGCCGGAAGCGCTGGTGCCGGTCCTCCGGACTCTCCTGAGGGCCCTCCGCCTCCTCTGAAGCAGGGGCGGCGGGGGCGGCGGTGAACAGAGCCGGTACTGCCGGGGCGGAGGCAGGGGCCTCCTGGGGCGTCTGCCGCTCCTCCTGGGGCTCTGCTTTCGCCTCCTCCATGTTGAACAGCGCGGCGGCAAAGGCAGCGGGCTCAAAGGGCTGCAGGTCGTCAATCTGCTCCCCCACCCCTACAAACTTCACCGGCAGGCCCAGCTCCCGCTTAATGGGCAGCACCACGCCCCCCTTGGGGGTGCCGTCCAGCTTGGTGAGCACAATGCCTGTGATGCTGGCCGCGCTCATGAACTCTCTGGCCTGGTTGACCCCGTTCTGGCCTGTGGACGCGTCCAGCACCAGCAGATTCTCCCGGTCGCAGCCAGGCAGCTCCCGGTCAATAACCCGGGAGATTTTCGACAGCTCGTCCATCAGATTCTTCTTGTTGTGCAGCCGCCCTGCCGTGTCGCAGATGATCACGTCGCAGTGCCGGGCCTTGGCCGCCGCAATGGTGTCGAACACCACCGCAGCCGGGTCCGCCCCCTCGCCGTGCTTGATCATGGGCACCTCCGCCCGCTGGGCCCACACCTCCAGCTGTTCAATAGCAGCGGCCCGGAAGGTGTCCGCCGCGCCCAGAATCACCGATTTGCCCTGGGCCTTGAGCATAGCCGCCATTTTGCCAATGGCAGTGGTCTTGCCCACGCCGTTGACCCCAATGACCAGCACGATTGAGGGCTGGGAGCCAATATGCAGGGCGCAGTCTCCCTGCAAAAGCCCTGTGACAATGCCCTGCAGCTCGCCCATAATCAGCCCCGGGTCTGTGATGCCCTTCTCCTTGATGTGCCGCCGCAGCTCCCCGGTGATGAACTCCGCGGTGTCCATGCCCACGTCGCCCATAACCAGCAGCTCCTCCAGCTCCTCAAACAGCTCCTCGTCAATTTTGGTAAAGGAGTTCACCATCAGGCTGATCTGCCCGCTGATGCTCTCCCGGGTCTTTTTCAGGCCCTGGCGTATTTTCTCAAACAGTCCCATGCTGGGTTCCTCCTCGTCTACAATCCCTTTTGCGAATCGGTTCGCGCCAAGCGGCTCTCCACATCTGCCGGATGCTGTTGGGCCCTCTGTTAACCGGCTGGGTGGGGCTCGGCCGGTGATGTTACCGGCTTTCCATCCTTGTCAAGCAGCGGGGTGAGGCCTCCCGCGTAGCCGTTTTTGTGATAAACGTAGTTTACTCCTGTTACGGTGTCTACCCAAATCTCTGTGATGCTAATCTTGCCCTGACTATACAATTTTTGAAAACGTTCCATAATATCTGCCTCCTGATATAGTTTTTATTTTTGTGCTTTGTTCTGAAGATGCCCCCCGCTCTACCCAATACCGTTGGGCCCTCTGTTAACCGGCTGGGTGGGGCTCGGCCGGCGATGTTACCGGCTTTCCATCCTTGTCAAGCAGCGGGGTGAGGCCTCCCGCGTAGCCGTTTTTGTGATAAACGTAGTTTACTCCTGTTACGGTGTCTACCCAAATCTCTGTGATGCTAATCTTGCCCTGACTATACAATTTCTGAAAACGTTCCATAATATATGCCTCCTGATATGGTTTTTATTTCCGAGTTTTCTTTATGCGCCCTGTAAGCCCCTTTTAGGTGACCCCGCTGAACTCCGCGGCCTCCTCCATCTTCATGGCCAGCAGCTTTGAGATGCCCTGGTCCTGCATGGTGACGCCATAGAGCATGTCGCTGCCCTCCATGGTGCCCCGGCGGTGGGTGATGGCAATGAACTGGCTCTTTGACGCCATGCGCCGCAGGTACTGGGCGAACCGGGCCACGTTCACGTCGTCCAGGGCGGCCTCGATCTCGTCCAGCACACAGAAGGGCGGCGGGTTCACCCGCATAATGGCGAAGTAGATGGAGATGGCCACCAGGGCCTTCTCGCCGCCGGAGAGGCTTTCGATGTGGGTGACGATCTTGCCCGGGGGGTGCACCTTGATCTCAATGCCCGAGGTGAGCACATCGCTGGGGTCGGTAAAGCTCAGCTCAGCCCCGCCGCCCCCGAACAGCTCCCGGAAGATGCGGCCGAAGTTCTCGTTGATCAGGGCAAAACGCTCGGTAAACAGCTCCTTCATCTGGCCGGTGAGCTGGTCGATGAGGGCCAGCAGCTCGGCCTTGGCCTTCTCCGCGTCCCCCACCTGCTTGCTGAGGAACTCGTACCGCTGGGACACCTCCTGGTACTCCACCACAGCCCCCACGTTCACCGCGCCCAGGGCCTTGATGCTGTTTTTCAGCTCCGCCAGCCGCCGCTGGGCCCCGGGCAGGTCGTCAATCTCCACGGCGATCTCCTGGGCCTCCCGGCGGGTGAGCTCATACTCCTCCCACAGCCGGTTGATCAGTCCATCGTACTCCTTCTGCAAATTGTCCGAACGCTCCTGGAGACGGGCCAGCTCCCGGCCCGCGTCCTCCCGGCGGGAGGCGGCCTCCCGTTCGTCCGCCCGCAGCTGAGCGGCCTCCTTTTCCAGCTGTTCCCGGCGTTGGGCGGCGTCCTCCGCCTGCCGGCGTTTTTGCTGGGCTTCGGCCCGCAGCTCCTCTTTTCTCTGTCTGTGGGCCTGGGTCTGCTCTTCCAGCTGAAGGGCGTTCTCCTCCAACCGAACAATTTCCGCCGCCAGCCGCTCCTGCTCGCCCTTTGCGTCCCGCTGACGGGCCTCCAAGCCGGCCAGGCTTTCACTGAGAGCGTCCCGGTCCTTCTGGGCGGAAAACTCCTCCATGCGCAGGGCCTGGATGGTCTCTCCAATCTCGTCCACCCGGTCCAGCTGCTCCTGGCGGCTGCCGGTGAGGCTCAGGCTCTTTTGCTGCCAGTCTGAGACCTCTCTCTCCCACCGGGCAATGCTCTCCCGGCAGAGGCCCTCCTCTCCGGCCAGCTCTGTCAGCCGGTTCCGGGCGGCAGCGCGCTCCTGCTCCAGCTCCTGGCCGGTCTGGACAGCCCCTGCCAGCTCCCGCTGGGCCTGGGCCAGCACGGCCGCCACCCGGGCTCGCTCCTCCTGGGCGGAGAACAGCTCTCCCTGAGCCGCCCCCAAAGAGCCCTCGCAGGCAGCCAGCTCCCGGCCGGCCTCCTGCCAGGCCTGCTTGGCCTCATCCGCCTTGGCCTGCAGGCCCGCGGCTTTTTCCCGCACCCGGGCAATCTCTCCGGCCCGGCTGAGCAGGCCGGAGTTCTTTACCCGGGAGCCGCCGGTCAAAGAGCCCCCGGCGTTGACCACCTGGCCGTCCAGGCTCACCACCCGAAAGCGGTAGCCTGTACGCTTGGCAATCGCCACGGCGCTGTCCAGGTCCTCGGCCACAGCCACCCGGCCCAGCAGCGAGTCCCGCACCCCCCGGTACTTGTCCTCGCAGCCGCACAGCTCCGAGGCCGCGCCCACATAGCCCGGCATACTCTCCAGCTCCCGCAGATCCCGGCTGTCCAAGGTGCGGCCCTTTACCGTGGTCAGGGGCAAAAAGGTGGCCCGGCCCTGGTCCCGGCTCTGCAGAAAACGAATAGCGGCCTTGGCGTCGCCGTCGGTCTCCGTGACGATGTTCTGCATGGCCGCGCCCAGGGCGGTTTCCAGGGCCACGGCGTACTCCCCGGGCACGGTGATGAGCCGGGTCACCGGCCCGCAAATGCCCCGCAGCAGCCCCCGCCCGGCCTCCTTCATCACAGCCTTCACGCTCTGGCCAAAGCCCTCCAGGTTCCGTTCCAGGTCCTCCAACAATCTGGCCCGGCGCAGCTGCTCGTTGGCATCCAGGGTCAGCCGGTCCAAAGCCTCCCGGGCAGACTGCACCCGGCTCTTCCGGCTGTCCAAGCGCATCTGCCAGCCCTTGACCGCGTTCTCCTTTGCGGCAATGTCCCTTTGCAGGCTGTCCAGCATTTCGGTCAGCTCCTGGCATTCCTCCTGGGCGGCAGACTGCCGCTCACGGTTCTGGCGGGCGCTCTCCTCCACTGCCTGGGCCCGGCGGGTGACCTCCACGGTGGAGGACTGGAGGGAGCTCATGCGCACCCTCTCCTCTGAAAGGCTGGCGTTGACCCCTGCCAGCTGGGCCGCGGCCTCCTCCAACTGACGGGTGGCCTGGTCCGCGTCCCGGCGCAGCTCCTCCAAACGGGCGGTGTAGCTGCTGAGCCTCTCCCGGCTGGCGGCAATGCGCTGCTCCTGCCGGGCCAGCTCCTGACGCTTCTCCTCCATCTCCTGCTGGGCTCCCTGCCCGGACTGGCGGGCGGACTCTGCCTGAGCCCGCAGCCTTTCCTGGTCCTGGCGGCTGTGGGCCAGCTCGCTTTGCAAAAGCCCGATCTCCCCTTCAGCCCGCAGGGCCTGTTCGTCCAGGGCAGCGGCCTCGTCCCGCAGCTGGTCCATCCGAGCGGTGCAGCCGCCGGTCTCCCGGAAGTTCTCCTCTGTGCGGCGGGAGAGCCGGGCAATCTCCTCCTCAATCTCCTGGCGGCAGGCGTTGGCAATGCCCAGCTTCTCCTGGTGCTCCCGCAGGGCCTCCGCGGCCCGGTCCAGCCCGGCCAGCCAGATGCCGATCTCCAACCCCTTCTTCTCCCCGTCATACTCAATAAACTTCTGGGCCTTTTCCGCCTGCTCCTTCAAGGGGCCCACCCGGCTTTCCAGCTCAGAGAGAATGTCCCGCAGGCGCACCAGGTTCTCCTCTGCCTTTCCCAGCCGCTTCTGGGCCTCCTCCTTGCGGTAGCGGTAGCGGGAGATGCCTGCGGCCTCCTCAAAAATTTCCCGGCGGTCCTCGCTGCGGGCGGCCACAATGCTGTCAATCTTGCCCTGGCCGATGATGGAATACCCGTCCCGGCCCAGGCCGGTGTCCATCAAAAGCTCGTTGATGTCCCGCAGGCGGACCGTGCTTTTGTTGATAAGGTATTCGCTCTCGCCCGAACGATAGTACCGCCGGGTGACCGCCACCTGGTCGTTGTCAAAGGGCAGGGCCCGGTCCGTATTGTCAATGGTCAAGCTGACCTCTGCAAAGCCCAGGGCCTTGCGCTGAGGCGTGCCGCCAAAAATCACGTCCTCCATTTTGGCGCAGCGCAGGGTGCGCAGAGACTGCTCGCCCAGCACCCAGCGCATGGCGTCGCTGATATTGCTTTTGCCGCTGCCATTGGGCCCCACCACGGCGGTGACACCCCGCTGAAAGGTGAGGGTGGTCTTGTCGGGAAAGGTCTTAAAGCCTTGCAGCTCCAGGGATTTGAGGATCATCGGGTCAACTCCTGTGATTTCGATTCTTTCTGTTATAGCGTAAAGCTCCTCATGTCCGCCTATGGACATGACAGCGTAAAAGTCTGTTGGGAAAAGTCCGCGCCTTCAGGACTTGTCAGAGCACATTATACCACGGCGGGCGGGGGGACGCAAGCCCTACCCGCCTGCCCCTTTCCGGTCAGCCAGCCGCCCGGGCCTCCCTCCGGTAATGATACCAGATCCCATAGGCGTCCGCCAGGGCCCAGCCAATGGGGATGGCTGCCCAGATGCCCACCGGTCCCACCCAGCCGGACAACACCGCTGCCAGGGCCACCCGGGTCCCCAGAGAGATCACTGTCAGCACCACAGACAGCATGGGCTTCTCTACTGCCCGGTAATAGCCGTACAGCATGAACAGCAGGCCAATGCCAATGTAGCAGGCCCCCTCAATCCGCAGGTACTCCACCCCTACCCGGATAACCTCCCCGCTGGCCCTGTCCACAAAAACGCCCATAAGCGCCGGGGCCAGCAGGCACACCAGCCCGCTCACCAGGGCGCAGAACACCGCCACGCTCAACGCCCCCTGACGGATGCCCGCCCGGATGCGCTCCCCTTTGCCCGCCCCGTAGTTCTGGGCCACAAACACAGAGAAAGCGTTGCCAAAGTCCTGCACAGGCATGTAGGCAATGGTGTCAATTTTCACCGCCACGGCAAAAGCCGCCATTACAGTGGCGCCAAAGCTGTTGACAATGCCCTGCACCAGCAGAATGCCGAAATTCATCATGGACTGCTGCAGGCAGGTGAGCCCTGAAAGGCTGAGAATCTGCCGGAAAGCCGCCGGGTCCCAGCCCATGTCCCGGCGGGCGACCCGGTATTCGGGGCAGGCCAGCAGATAATAAAGACAGATGCCCCCGCAAGAGACATACTGGGCAATCACCGTGGCTACCGCCGCCCCTTGAATCCCCATATCCAGGGTGATGACAAAAAACAGGTCCAGGCCCACGTTCAGCGCCACAGCTGCCGCCAGAAAACCCAGCGGGGCCGAGGAGTTGCCCATGCCCCGCAGCACATTGGCAAAGTAATTGTAGAGAAAGGTGGCAAAAAAGCCCGGGAACACCCAGAACAGATAGGTCCGCATGTCCCCGGCCAGCTCCTTCGGGGTCTGAAGCAGGGCAATGATAGGGTTCAGCAGAAGGTAAAACAGGGCCATCACCGCCAGGGTCAGCCCGCCGATAAACACCCCGGAAAGGTAAATTCCCTTGCGGATGGCCGGCTTGTCCCCCCGGCCAAAAGCAATGGAGAGATAAGCCCCGGTGCCCAGAGACAGCCCGATGACCACCGAGGTGAGAAAGGTGAGCAGCGTGTAAGATGAGCCCACCGCCGCCAGGGCGTTGTCTCCAATATAGCGGCCCACTACCCAGGTGTCCACCAGATTATACAGCTGCTGCAGCACATTGCCCAGCATAAGGGGAACCGCGAACAGCCACAGGCCAGCGGTAATGCTGCCGGTGGTCATGTCCCGGGTTTTGGTTTTTGCGATAGGGGCTTTGCTCATGGGGCCTCTCTCCTGTTCTGTGTGATAGGGATATTATACCAGCTTCCTGAGAGACGCGCAAGAGCCGCTTGGGGCCAATCTGCCTGCCGGGCGCGCCCTTTTGGGCCCTGGCACCCGCTATATTTTATTTCTATTACAGGCTTGCAATTTATAGCCTCGTGCTGTATAATATAGGAAAGATAGGATTTGTCTTCCACCGCCCGGTTTGGGTTGAGGGGAGACAGGTTCACAAAGCCCGGATGATAGGAGGGATTGCTATAAGAAATGAGCCCCCGCCGTGGCAGCAGCCCGTTGGCGCAACCGCCGGCGGCAGCGGGGAGACACGGCCAGGCGGTTGGCAAACTATCGGAAACGGTAGGACGCAAAGCCAAGGGAACTAAGGCCTTGTCCGGCAAGGCTAGGTTAGCCCGGCTGCTGGAAGACGACGCAGCCCGCCTGAAAGGGCGGTACGCAAAGCAAGGGGCCTAAGGCCGCGGAAAGCACCGCGCGCTATGGCAGCCCAGCCGCCGGATACTTTGCATCCGACAAACGAGCAAAGAGAGGTAATGAAATGAAAAATTCTACAAACAAATTTGGCAGGCGCGCCCTGGCCCTGCTGCTGGCCCTGACCATGTGCTTCAGTATGGTTATGAGCGCGGCGGCAGAGACCACCATGGTGAACACCAACAAAATAGTGTGTGACCTTGATGAGCACACGCACGACAATGCCTGCTACCAGTACTTTGCGCTCACCTGTGAGCAGCTCAAAACAGATGCCCATCACCATGACGCTGAGACTTGTGGTGAGATCGAGGTTGATAGGGAACTTCTCTGTATAAGCAAGGAGACCGAGGGCCATACCCACGGAGACAGCTGCTATACCGAAGAGACAATCTCCAACCTCGCCTGCGGGTTGGACGAATCTGAGGAGCACACCCACGATGCTAACTGCTATACCTCAGAGACAGTCTCCAACCTTACCTGCGAGCAAGGAGAATCCGAAGGTCACGCCCATGACGACAACTGCTATAAAGTCATTATGGGGTATGATTGTGGACTTGATGAAACCGAAGGGCATGAGCACACCACAGAGAAATGCTACAATTGGGTCTCTGTGGATCAAATTGCTTATCCTGAGAGCTACTACACAGTTGAGGATAAAGCCTCAGTCGACAAAGACAGCGAGGGCTACTTCAAGTACTTGAG